>DASXBH010000303.1:0-7549 GCA_036491775.1 Candidatus Acidiferrum sp. | reverse complement strand
ATCCATCAGCGTCACGTTATATCCCGCTCGCAGCAAAAGTTCGGAATGCTCGACCACGCCGAGGCGATTATCGGCGACGCCGTGGAACAACAACACCCATGCACCGTTGGGATGCGGGGACCGTACTTTCCAGCCATGCAGCAGGGCGCCATCTGGAGCGCGAACTAAGAAGTCTTCGCGTCGCGAATTGGTCTGTTCGAACGAGATGTCCGCCTCTTTGATCAGATCAACGGTGAGTTGCCGCCGCGGGGGATGCAGATATGCCGGCGCCACGAACCAGCCGGCTACAGCCGCCAGCAAAGGTGGGAACAGCACAAGAATTAGCACAATACGAATCAGGCGTCGACTTACTGGGCGCATAAGGATATCGGCCTCGTATTAGAGATACGCGAGCCATCAGTTGAATGTTCAACGGAACGAGCCGATCGACTAGCTGCGGAACAGCACCTCCTCCCGCTGGAACATCTTTACCGCCAGAAACAGCGCTGCAGCAGCATAGACGCAAGTGGAGAAGAAAATGATAGCAATGTAATTCCAGTGATACGTCCCTGTAACCAGTTCCTTACAGAGCAAACTTGCATTCAAGATCGGCACTAACGCGAGTTTTGCATTTAAATCCACGGGAAGCATCGCGGCGACCGCCGGAATAATTACCAACATCATAATGGGCGTGATGTAGCTCTGCGCTTCCTTGTAGCTCTTCGCGAATAGCGCAATCGTCATAATGAGCGCGGAAAAAAGCACCGCCAACGGCAGAACCATGACAAACACCGAGAGCACCGTGGCCAATCCAATGTGCATCTGCAGTTGTGCCGCGTCGTTGCCAGCTTGATCAAAGGCGTGCAAGTGTCCAAGCACCGCGAAGGAAATCCCCATAGAGGTAACGGAAAGCGCCGCGGTCACCAGCGAAGCGGTGAGCACCAGCAAGAATTTCCCGAGCACCAGATGCATCCGCGAAATCGGGCTGGAAAGAATCGTCTCCATGGTGCCGCGTTCCTTTTCACCTGCGGTCAAGTCGATCCCCGGATACATCCCGCCAGTAAAACAAAGGAGAATCACCATGTAGCCGATTACCCCGCCAAATGCCGTCGCTCCCACTTTTTCCGGTGGCGCCACGTTTTGCTGCTTGATATCGAAAGGCGTCAGCACGGTCGTCGGCAAATTTTTGGCCGCCAGCCGGTCCTTCACCACGCCATCCCGAAAGTTCTTCAAATATTCCTCGACGCGATCGGCCGCAAATGCCGACTTCATTTCCCCGCCATAGATATAAACCTTGACCGTCGCCGTTTTTTGCTCGGCCATGTCGTTCTGAAAATTCGGCGGAATATCGACTGCGGCTCGGACCTCTTTATTCGCGATCTGTTCCTTGTAGTTTGGAGTGGTCGGAACAATCTTGATTTTGCTCAGTTTTTGCAGACCTGCCACGATTTCCGGCGAATCCGCTCCGCCAATTATCATCACCTCGGGGACTTCTTCCTTGGCTTTGCCGATCAAAGATGCAATTGCGGCGCCGAGACCCGCCGTTAACACCGGAAACAACAGCAGCGGAACGAGCAGCGTGGAAATTAGCGTCCGCCGATCGCGCAGCGCCTCCGTCAATTCTTTGCGGTACACGATGCCAACGTTGCGAAAAGACATTTCAGTTGCCCTCCTCCGGAACATAGAGTGGCGCAACAATTTCTACGAAAATGTCTTCCAGGTCCTGCTTGTGGTAACGATCGCGCAATTCCGCCAGCGAGCCTTCTGCCAGAAGTTTGCCAGATTGGATGATGCCGATCACATCGCAGAGTCTTTCAACTTCGCTCATCACATGAGTAGAGAAAATCACGGTCTTCCCGCGATCCCGGCATTCGCGAATAAACTCAATGATGGTACGCGCGGTCATGACGTCCAGTCCGCTCGTAGGCTCATCAAAAATCATCACTTGCGGATCATGAATAAGCGTGCGCGCGATAGACGTTTTCTGTTTCATGCCGGTAGAAAGCTTGTCGCAGCGACGATCGCGAAAGGAATTCATGTCCAGGCGCTCGAAGATCTCATCCAGGCGTTTTTTCAGCGTCGCCTCATCCAGTCCGTTCAAGCGCCCAAAATACTCCACCATTTCCTGCGACGTGAGCCGAGGATAAAGCGCAGTCGCCGTGGAAAGAAAACCAACATTCGCCCGAACCTTCTCCGGCGCATCAACGACATCGTGACCGGCAACGATGGCAGTACCTTCAGAAGGCTCAAGAATGGTGGCTAGCATACGCAACGTCGTGGTTTTCCCCGCCCCGTTTGCTCCTAGCAGTCCATAAATCTGGCCAGGATGGCAGACTAAGCTGACACTATCTACGGCCTTCACTTTCCCTCGTTTTTTATCGTTGAAGGTTTTCGTCAGACGTTGAGTTTCAATCACCAGAAACCTCCCGGATTGGGAAAGAAAGGGGCCAACCGTGCTGCGAACCAATACGCGCCCGACTGTCAAAAGATTACCAGTTCAGGCGTTACTCTGAGTTAAAGTCCGAGTATCGAAGTAGTTGCCCTTTTAAGCTTTGTGACAGTTTGCACAGTATTTTGCATCAAACTTGTCGGAGGGCACGCGGAACATATTGTTGCACTGGATGCACACCCGGTGCAGGAAGCCCGGGGCGGTCGAATCCGCTGAGCTCGCGGAATTCAGGGGGACCGGCTGTATAGGCTTCGGAGCTTCGTTCACCGTGCGATTCTAGCACGTCGCGTCCGAAGTAGGGCTTCGGCATCCTCGCGGTAATCCACCGGCATCTCAGTGGAAGACCGACCTTCCGGGTGAATCTAGGTGGAGAAATTGCCAAGCCTGCTGATAAAATCGCAGGCAGCGGTCAACCGCCCTCGATTCGGCCAGCACGTCCAAAGCGAAACAGACGTACCATTTGTCTAGCAGCATTCCTTCGGGTGTGAGCAGAAAACGAACCTAGCAGTTGCCCGAGCAGAAAATTTTAAAGGATCTATGGAGAAGATGCTTCGAAACCGCGTGTTGATGCTGCTGGGTCTCGCAGCCATCATCGCCTTTGTGTTGGTGAAGGTGAGCGGCAGGCAGCCGATAGCGAAGATTTCTGCCACCACGCCGGTGCGACAGACGATCGTCTCGTCGATTAGCAGTAATGGCAAAGTCGAACCGATTACCCCGTATCCGATTCGCGCGCAGTTAGACACTTTTGTCGAGAAGGTCGGCGCCTCCGAAGGCGAAAACGTAAATAAAGGTCAACTGTTGTTGCAATTGAATGTTAAGGATGCGGCAGCGCAACTCGCAGCGGCACGCTCGCGCCTTTTGCATGCCGAAGACGAACTCCGCGCCGCCAAGGCCGGTGGACGTGCCGGAGAAGCGGCAAAAGTGACCGGCGATTTGGCAAATGCGCGCGCGGAATTGGAACGTGAAAAGCACAATCGTGACGCACTGCAGCGTTTGGCTGCGCAAGGCGCGGCGACAAAGGACGAAGTTGCGGCCAATGGATTGGCCCTGTCCAAGGCTCAATCTGAAGTGAATCGTTTGACTGGCGTGAAACAGGAATACGATCGCAGCTTGAATCTGGATGCTTCGCGTGCGGCGCTGGTAGTCGAGCAGGCACAGAGCGAAGTCGCGGCCCTTGAAGATAAAGTTCGCCAGGGAAGAATCACCGCCCCGGTGGACGGCACCTTGTACGCGCTTCCCGTGAAGGCCGGCGATTTTGTGAAGGTCGGAGATCTGCTCGCAGAGATGGCTGATCTGCACAAGGTGCGCGTGCGCGCATTTATTGACGAACCGGAAATGGGCGGCTTGGAGGTCGGCGAACCGGTCAAGATTACCTGGGACGCCCTGCCAAATCGCATGTGGCAGGGAAAGACGGAAATTATTCCCAAACAAGTCGTGCCGCGAGGTACGCGCAGTGTCGGCGAATTGCTCTGTTCGGTAGAAAACAGCAAACTCGAATTGCTGCCCAACACCAACGTGAACGTGCGCATCAATGCTAAAGAACGTCCCAACGTTGTGGCCGTCTCGCGGGGTGCTGTCGAGTCAGAAAATGGGCAGCGATTTGTTTTCGTCGTGAAGGATGGGAGAACTCTCGAAAAACGTCCGATCCAGGTCGGCATCGCCGATGCCACCAGCTATGAGGTCATCAGTGGATTGCGCGAGAAGGAAATTGTGGCTCTACCGGGTGATGTGGATTTGCGCGACGGCATGAAAGTGAAGGTTGTGAATATGGATACCTCCAACCAGGGGAGCGGGAAGGATGCTGCAGGATTATAGGTCGTGGCGATTGCTGGCGTTCTGCTTGATACTGCCTGCCTGCGCTTGGGCTCAATCGCAAAGCACATCCGTGTCAGAGGCCGAGAAGTATTACCAGGCTGGTGAATGTTCCAAGGCCGTGGATCTGCTGAAATCCACTGCTGGAAAAGATACCGGCAACGGTGACGTCGAACTCTTACTGACCAAGTGCTACCTTCAGCTCAAACAGACTGACGCAGCCGTAAGCAGCGGCGAAAAAGCCGTGGCCATTAATCCCAAGAATTCCGAGTACCACCGTTGGTTGGGAGAAGCCTACGGCGAGAAGGCCGGCCGCGCCTCGATGTTCAGCGCCTACGGTCTCGCCCGCAAGACTCAAAAGGAATTCGATACGGCAGTGCAACTGGACGAACACAATTTCGATGCCGCTCAAGACCTGGTGGAGTACGACTGCACCGCGCCTTCCGTCGTAAATGGTGGGGAAGAGAAAGCCCAGCCGATTATTCAAAAACTCATGACCCTTGATGTTGCCGAAGGTCACTATGCGGCGGGAAATTGCAAAGCGGTAAAAAAAGATTATGCCGCGGCGGATGCGGAGTTCACCAAGGCACTCGAAAGCAAGCTGAAATCGCTGGATCGCGTGTACAACATTGCCGATTATTTTGCGCAACGGGGGCAGGGCGAAAAAGTTTCGGCGGTTGTAGAAGTTGCACAGGTACAAGCGCCGCAAGATCCACGCGTCAATTTCTATCGCGCCGTGGGATTTATCTTGAAGAAGGAAAAAGTCGCCGACGCAGAAAAGATCCTGAAGCAGTACTTGCAGGACGCTCCAAAACACCCGGGCGATCCGCCGCCGATGAATGCCCACTATTGGCTCGGTCGGGGCTACGAAGCAGAAAAGAATATGAGCGCGGCGCGCGCCGAATATGAAGCCGCGTTGAAACTAGACGGTAAATACAAACCTGCTCAGGAGGGCCTGAAGCGGCTTGGAAATCCATAAACATGCACATCAATGAAGCGATTGCCGTTGCTGTGGACGCGTTGCGAGCAAATAAGGTGCGCGCGGTTCTGACCTCCATTGGCGTGATCATCGGAAGCGCTTCCATCGTCCTGGTTGTTACCGTCGCCTTGACCAGCAGGAAATACGTGATCTCGCAAATTGAAGCGGTGGGATCAAACCTGGTCTGGGCAGAAATGGTGAAGACGCCTGACAAAGTTCAGCCACTCAGTCATCGCTTAACTCTCGAAGATATGGTCGCGGTCAAAAATACTGTGCCCGGCGTCGTCACCTCAGCAGGCTATACCGACGTGCCAATGACGGTTGTTGTGGGCGGCCGTACACGTCCCGTCAGTTTGATCGGCGTGACCGACGGCTACCAGCAGATCCGCCGCTTAATCGTATTGAAAGGCCGCTATTTTGACGGCGGAGACTCGGAAACCCACGCCAAGGTTTGCCTGATCACCGATAAGCTGGCGCAACGTGTTTTTGGATCAGAAAATCCGATTGGCCGTCCGATTCGCATGGAGGAATTGACCTTCACCGTGATTGGAGTTTTTCGCGAGCGCTCCGCTACCTACGGGCTGACCGAATTGCAGGAAGAATCGGTGCTGATCCCACTCGCATTGATGCGGTACTACACTGGCAGCGACGTGCTGCAGTCCATTTATGCGCAGGCAGCAACTCCGGACGAAGTCGAAAGTGTCGAGCGGCGCATGGAGCGGCTCCTGAAAAGCCGTCACCCAGTTGAAGCGGAATATCATGTTCAGACGCTGACCGCGATTCTAAATGCGGCGCACACCATCTCGCTCGCCTTGACTGTAGTGTTGGTCGTGATTGCCGCGATCGCGCTGCTCATCAGCGGCGTGGGAATCATGAACATCATGCTGGTTACCGTCCGCGAGCGTACCCGCGAGATTGGCATTCGCAAGGCGATTGGCGCCGCCCGCAGAGAAATTTTATGGCAATTCCTTATCGAAGCCTTTCTAATCAGCGGCGGCGGTGCGGTGATCGGGATTCTAATCGGAGTGGCGATTCCGGTTCTAGTCCAACAGATGCTGCCCGGCAATCTACGCGTACCGATTTCCCCCATGAGTGTGATTCTGGCGTTTCTGGTGTCGTGTTTGACCGGGCTTTTCTTCGGCTGGCTTCCCGCCAATCAGGCGGCGCAGCTAGAGCCAATCGAATCCCTGCGTTACGAATAATATTGCAAGCGCCACGAATCTGAAATCTGGGACAAAGTTGGAGGGACCATGAGTGCCTGGAAACATTGGATGGCATGCGGCCTTTTGTGTTTGACAGGAACCGCCTGTGTGGTGAGAGCCCAACTGCCGGAAACGTCGCCACCTACCTCTGGCAATGCGCCATTTGTGCTAACCCTCAAACGGGCAATCGAATTGGCATTGCAAAACAGCAAGGATATCCAACTGGCGAAGCTTCAGGTCCGCGTAACCGATGATACTGCGCTGGTGACCGGCTCCGAATTCAAGCCCAACCTCTACGTCGGCTCCGGCGCAGGCTACACCTACGGCATTCCTTCCACGCCCGGCGGCCAAGCGCCTTCTATCTTTAACGTCACCTACACTCAGCAAGTGTTGAATGAGCCTTTGCGCGGCGTGAGAAGAGAGCAGCTAGAGCAAGCCCAAACTCAGCGCGTCATGCTTGAACAAACGCGCGAGCTGGTGATGGCTCGGGTGGCCAGTGCCTATCTGGAATTGGTGAAAGTGCGCCACGTGCTCGATCTGCTTCAGAAAGAAAAGCAAAGTGCGGACAAAATCGTCGAAGTAACCCAACAGCGACAAGGCGAAGGATACGAATTGCCACAGGAAGTTACCAAGGCGCAATTGACTCGCGCCCAGGTGGTGCAACGCATTTTCCAACTCGAGGGCCGACAGGATGAGTTGGAAGTTTATCTGCGCAGTCAATTGGGGCTCGCCCCGGAACAGACGATCGATGTTACGCCGGAAGATTTGCCAGGCTCGGCAGAACAAGAAGGCGCGAACTTGATTGCCATGGCTTCCCAGAGCAGCCCGGGTATCCTGCTCGCGGAATCCCAGGTGAAAGGCAAAGAATTTCGACTGATAGGTGAAAAGCGCGGCTATTGGCCGACTCTTGAACTCGTTTCGCTGTATCAGGTGCTGGCGAAATTCAACAACTACGATCAGTATCTGAGAAATCCAGCCGACTTTCGTTACAACAATTTGAACGCTGGCGTGAACGTCCAGATGCCCATCTTCAGCGCGAAAACGCGCGCCAACGTAGAACTCGCCAAAGCCAATCTCGAAGCGGCCAAAATTAATCTCGCCAGTCAGCGCACTCAGGTCAGCGCCGAG
>DASXBH010000302.1:0-2835 GCA_036491775.1 Candidatus Acidiferrum sp. | reverse complement strand
TCGCCGGCCGGAAGAACTTGCTTGCCGACCACGAAATCAAACGGGACATTGCTGCCGACGTTGATGGATTGCGCGTAGGCGCCGGAAACAGCCAACAACAGGGCCATTGCCACGATCGCGGAACGTAGAGTTTTCATAAATCCTCCTCGAATTCAGCAAGGGCGAAAGTCAACGGAGCGAACTAGGGTTGACGCCTGTTGTGCTTCCTGCCGTGCTTACTTTCTGTAAGTTTTAACTTCGACCGACGCCTGATGTAGTAGCAGGTGAAGGACCAGTCTTCCTGGCTCGACGCAAATTCCGTGGGATTTCATTACTGCATTGATTCGAGAGGCGTTGGAAAAGAACGAGTTCGCATTGAACCGCGACAGGTGGCCGATGCCACGAAAATCGCTAACCGTTCGGTTAACGCTGGCCATCTTTGTGGTTAGTGTCCGAATCAGGCACTGCGCGAGGCAGGAAATGTGGTACACCAGTCGTGGACGGCAGAATGAATCCGCGAATCATCGGCGTGGCGGGGCCCTTTCAGGACACGGTGCACTCGTTGCCTGAAGGCGAAGTGTCGCTGGGGCGAGACTCATCGAATCAAGTATGGTCTGCAGACACAGCGCTGTCGCGGAAGCACTGCGCATTGATTCGCAGCGGGGCCAAAGTGGTGGTGCGCGATTTGGGAAGCCGCAACGGCACGCGGGTGAACGGCATGCCCGTGGATGAGCAAGAGTTGCAGCACGGCGATCAAATTACAGTTGGCACCTCTTTGCTGCTTTTCGTACAGGACGATCAGGTTGCATCTGCTGCCGAAAGCACTGACCAAAATCTGGAGACCATCGAATTCAGAGGAATCGCCAGCTTATTAGGCGGAGCGCCGTTCCATTCCGCGGTTGCGGGAACGGCCGCCGTGGCCCAGACGCCTGGCGATTCGAGACACCTCAATGCGCTGCTGCAATTTGCCGCGGCGATCGGACGAATTCGCGACCGCGAATCGATGCAATGGCAATTACTGGGATTTCTGTTCGATGTTGCACCAGCGGAACGCGGCGCGCTTCTACTCATAGATAGACCGGGAGAAATCAGCGCGAGTGTTACCTGGGATCGGACGCATGGGCCAGAGCATCCGGTGCAGATTCCAGAGGAATTGGTGAGGCGCGCGGTGCGCGAACGTCGCGGGCTGTTAGTTCATGAAGGGACCAAAGACAAAACGCTGCTGAAGGGTATCAATTTACCCAGCGGCTCGTCGCTGTGTGTGCCGCTAATGGTTTCCGAGAAGGTGTTAGGTGCGTTTTATCTCGACACAACGTCCACCAGCAAGCCGCTAGAGGGCAGGCATCTGCAGATACTGAAAGCGGTAGCCGATATTGCGGCGCTGGCAATAGAGAACCTGAGCTACTGGGAACAACTGGCGCAGGAAAACCAGACGCTGCGCGCCGAAATCAACCTGGACACGGACATGATTGGTAACAGTCCGGCTATGCGGCGGGTATTCGATTTCATTCGTCGGGTGGCACCTGCAACTTCTACCGTGCTGATTCAAGGCGAGAGCGGAACAGGAAAGGAGTTGGTGGCGCGCGCGATTCACCGCAATAGTGGACGGTCGGCCGCGCCGTTTGTAGCCATCAATTGCGCGGCAATTACCGAGAGTTTGCTGGAAAGCGAATTGTTTGGTCACGAAAAGGGCGCCTTCACCGGGGCGGTTACGCAGAAGCGGGGCAAAGTGGAAGTGGCCGAGGGCGGAACGTTGTTTCTCGACGAAATCGGTGAGTTGGCAATAGGGCTACAGGCGAAGTTGCTGCGGGTGCTGCAAGAGCGCGAATTCGAACGGGTCGGAGGAACGCGCGCAATTCCGCTGGATATACGCCTGGTGGCCGCATCGAATCGCGAACTGGCCGCGGCCGTGGAATCTGGAGGATTCCGTCGCGATTTGTTTTACCGGCTGAATGTGGTGACAGTGACGTTGCCGCCGTTGCGGGAGCGCCGCGAGGACATCACAGCCATGGCCAATCACTTCGTGCTGAAAGCGAGCCGCAAGTGCAAAGCAGCGCCTAAGTCGTTTTCGCCGGAAGCTGTAGTCTGCATGAAGAATTACGATTGGCCGGGAAATGTGCGCGAACTGGAAAACGCCGTGGAGCGTGCGCTGGTTCTAGGAGCGAGCGAAACGATTCAGCCCGAAGATTTGCCGGACAGCCTGGCGGAGGTCAGCGGATCCGAAGCGGAATCCGCGAGCTTTCATGGCGCGATCAAGGAATTGAAAAAACGGCTGATCATGCAGTCGTTTGAACAAGCCGGCGGAAACTATATTGATGCGGCAAAGGCGCTGAGCATTCATCCCAATTCCCTGCTGCGACTGATCCGCAATCTTGGCTTGAAGGGCCTGACCAAGGCGGCTGGACCAAGTTCGTAACATTAATATCGATACTTTCTGAGTACTTCACGTCTTTATACTAAACCAGCAAAGCGAGACGAGCGGGAGGTCTTCGGTGTTCACGAATCCACCAAAAACTGTTCACCCCGCAGTGATCAACAAGTTCGCGCCGGGACAGGAAGTGCCGGATCCCGCGTGCGGCGATTTCTTGCTGACCCATGGAAACAGTTGGACCAGCAAACTGATCCGGTTTGGACAGACGCTGCGGTACACCGGCGAGGACCGCGTTTATACCCGCTGGAATCATGCGGCGATTTTCGTGGCGGAAAATGGCGACATTGTAGAAGCGTTGGGAGGTGGAGTGCAGCGGCGCAACGTGGCTGTATACAAGGATACGGAATATCACGTGGTGCGCTTGCAGAATGTTCTGGACGTGAATCGCCAGCATGAGACGGCGTTTGCGCTGGCTTGCCTAAACG
>DASXBH010000301.1:0-9541 GCA_036491775.1 Candidatus Acidiferrum sp. | reverse complement strand
TTTGTCTGGCTCTTTGACCCAGTGTAGCGTGGCGTTCGAAAAGACCGCGTCAAATTTATCGGGAAACTCGAGTTGGGTCGCGTCCATCACTTCGAAATGCAACTCCGGATATTTTTCCCGAGCTTGGCGAATCATTTCAGGTGAGCGATCGACGCCGGTCACCTGAGCACCTCTAGCGGCGATTTGCGATGTCAGATGTCCCGTTCCGCAGCCAATATCCAGAATACGTTCGCCAGCTTTCGCATCCAGCAGATCGAGCAGCCCAGCCGCCATCTTCCAAACGAAAGAGTGCTTGTCGTCGTATAGAGTTGCGTCCCACTTGGGCGTTTGACTCAACGGAATGTCCTCGGTTCGGTTTATTTTGTTTCTTTCAGATGCTTGTCATACCAGTCCACAACGCGCTTTAAAACATCGACACGATGTTTGGCTTCCTGAAATCCGTGCGGCTCTCGCGGATACAAGACAAGCTCCGTGTCCACGCCGTAGCGTTTCAATCCTCGATAAAGTTCCTGGCTCTGTCCGATAGGATCGATCGGGTCTGCTTCGCCCTGTAAAATCAGCGTTGGCGTTTTGGCATGGCTGATATACAAGAAAGGCGAGCTATTCAGGAACCCCTCTGGCTTTTCGTATGGCAAGCCGTAGAACCATTCGTCATAGGCCGGATGCTGCTCCGTGCCATATTCAGAAATCAGGTTGGCCATGCCGGCGCCCGACACGGCCGCTTTGAATCGCGTGGTCTGCGTTATCGCCCATTCCGACATGTAGCCACCGTACGACCATCCACCAATTCCCAGTCGATTTGGATCGGCGAATCCTTTCGTGACCAGATCGTCGACTCCCGCCATCACATCCTTGAAATCGCCGCCGCCCCAATCACCGCGATTCATCTCGACAAATTTTTCTCCGTAGCCGATCGAACCACGGATGTTGGGATACATCACCAAGTAGCCTTTGGCGACCAGCAGTTGCCCCCAGGCATCGATCCGATCCTCCCAATTCCCGGTCGGGCCGCCGTGCACCAGCACGATGGTTGGCCACTTCGTTTTTCCATCGAATCCAGCAGGTTTCAGTATTGCCGCTTCAATGTCCACTCCATCGAAGGATTTGTATTTATAGAATTCCGGCGCGGTTATCGCATAGTCTTTCCAGGAATCGTTTATATGCGTCACCTTTTCCGACGCACCTTTGGTGTCGCGAATCCAAATTTCCTGCGGGGATAACGTAGACTCGCCGATGTACGCGATTTCACCCGTCGACGCCACGGAAAATTGCTCGGGACTTACCGGCAGTTCTTCAACATCTTTTCGTTCGCCCTCGGCGTTGTAGCTAGTGGCACGATTCCGGAAACCGTCGGCGTAGGTGATAAACAGCGCCCCGTTCTTTTCCCAGTGGTAGTCGGCCAATTGCCTATCCAGGCTGGCTCCCGTCAGATTTCGTGCCGCGCCTCCCTTGGCCGGTAGCAACATTAGATCGTGAGCGCCGGGACCATCATCGCGCGCGCCGAAATAGCTGATCATCAATCCATCAGGCGACACCTTCAAATCGCCAAACGGTCCGCGGGGCGCGGCGATTTCTTTCATCGTTCCGTCTTTTGCGTTTGCCAGGTAAATGCGACTGGTGTACTGGTCAGACGCGGGACGATTGGTGGCGCTAACCACAATACTTTGCCCATCCGGCATCCAGTGAAGTTCGTCGACACGCCAATTCGCGTCGGTGAGGGCGCGTTCTTCCTGGGTAGAAACAGTTAAGAGATGCAGGCGAGCATGCTTGTCTTCCTTATCCACGACCCGCGCATCGTCTTTCTCTTTTTCTTTTTTTTCTTCTGCGTCGGTCTTTGGGTCGGGCGCGAGATAGGCGATGGATTGGCCGTCAGGAGCCCAGGCAAGGGCGGTGACGCTGGCCTTCGCTTTGGTGAGGGCTACGCCTTCGCCACCTTCCACGCGCAAGACGTAGATCTGTTGTTGGTCTCCGCCGCGATTGGACAGGAAAGCGAGTTTTTTGCCATCGGGAGACCATCTTGGGCTGCTCTCCGTTTTATCGGAATACGTGAACTGTCGGGAAGTCTTGGCCTGCAGGTCATACAGCCAGATGTGTCGCGTTCTCTTCTCGTTCTTCAGCGGGTCGCTGACCACGAAAGCCACGCGCGTTCCGTCTGGAGAAAATTGCGGATCCTGGATCTGCCGCAATTCCAGAAAGATTTCGGGCGTTAGCGGCTTCTTCTCGCTGCTTTTTGCCTCGGCCGCTGGCGTTTCCTGCGACCTGCAAACGGGCCCCGAGCCCAGCATCGCCATGAATCCTAATCCCACCGCCAGTCGCCGCATTGCGATCTCCTCGTTGGCCTAAACCGCACTTCTTGAGGTCATCCGGACTGTATGCGTGACATGCAAAGACTGTCAACCGCTCGCGCATATTTCCGCGAATGAATTCTAACGTTTTCGGTATAGGATGGCTGCGCTGTTCTTGGAGGACGAAATGGCGAAAAAAGACAGGCTGACAGAGGTAAGCGTAAAAGTAGGGACGGCGCTGGGCAAGGCGGATCGGAAAGCTCGCAAGATCGCCGAAGCGGGCGCCGTAGCCAAAGAAGAGTTGCAAGCGCTTTCGAAGCAGGTGGATGAATTGAAACGGCAGTTAGTGAAGACAACCCAGCGTTTGAAAAAGGCGATCAGTTAAGCTGACAAACCCGCCCAATTCTGACATCTCATCCCGCATAATTCTGCTATTAGTTCCAGCGATTCACCATTCTTAGCTGAGTGAGCCTTTTCCGCGCCGGAGCAGGAAAATCATTTGCGTGGCACTATTGTCGAGTGGAGTCTTGTCGAAGGTTCCGTATTCTGCGACGATTTCCAGGCCGGTCAGAAGAAACAATGCGCGTAGATGCGGGTAGGTGTAATAGCTGAGAGTCATCGCGGTAACATCCTCGTGCACCACGCTATCGCCTTCGAAGGTTCTCAAGAAAAAAGTAAAGGAAAAGACCTGTTGCACTTTGTCGACCGCATCCTTGCGGAAATAGCGCCGCACCACCCGATTCGCGCTGGTCGGGTCCGGCCATTCCATCTCCATGACTTCTTCGCCGATAGCACTCTCCATAATCGAAAACTTCGGAAAAAACACGTCAAAAGCGAGTACCCCATCGTTCGCCAGATGAAACGCGGCGGTCTTTAGAGCGTTTACTTGCTCTTCGACGGTGCGCATATGTTGCATCGGGCGAAAGGGAATAATCACCAGCGGATATTTGCAGCCCAGCCGAAACTCTCGCATGTCACCTTGATGCACATGAATTCGCTCGCGCACGTCGGGCAATTCGTTCTTGATGTGTTCTTTTAGAATCGCCAGCATAGCGGGCGAATTATCAACGCCATCAATCGGTATGCGCGCACGCGCAATGGGCAGCAGAACCCGGCCGGTTCCACAGGCGATTTCCAGCACCGGACCGCCGCAACTCTGTGCCAGCTCCAGATAAAAAGAGAGATCAACCAGGTCTTTTTTCACAGCGTAAGCCTGATCGTAATATTTGGCTAAAACCTCGTACGTGTCTGGTTGGTGTGCCATCTCTCGCCTTGGATTTACTGTGTGCTGGCCGCCGTTATCGGCTTATACGGCCAGGCGTTACTAATCTCGCTTACCTTTGGCAGGTGTCATTGCAGCGTTTGCGAGCCGTCGGATACAATCTTAGGTTTGCTCTAGAACGGAGAACGTAACCGAAGACCCATGCACGATATTCAACTCCATAACACGCTCTCCGGCAAGGTGGAACCCTTCGTTCCGCTGCGCCCCGGCGAAGTCGGTATGTATACCTGCGGGCCTACGGTCTACGACTACGCGCACATCGGGAATTTTCGGACCTTTGTGTTTCAAGATATTTTGCGGCGTTTTCTGTTGCTGCGCGGGTTCAAGCTGACCCACGTGATGAATCTTACCGACGTGGACGATCGGATCATCGCAAATGCCGCCGCCGCTGGTGTAGGCATTCGCGAGTACACCGAAAAGTACATCCAGGCATTCTTTGCGGATTGCCGCACGCTGAGCGTCGAATCGCCGGAGCACTGGATACGCGCTACCGACCACATCCCAGAAATGGTTTCGCTGATCGAAAAGCTGCAGAAGAATACGTACACGTATCCCAGCGAAGGTTCGATCTATTACCGAATCACGAAATTCAAGGATTACGGCAAGCTTTCCAAAGTTGATCTCAGCGGCATCCAGGCCGGAGCGCGTGTCGACAATGATCGCTACGAGAAAGAGAGTGCCCGCGATTTCGCGCTGTGGAAGGCGCCCAAGCCCGGCGAACAGTTCTGGGAAACGGAGATTGGTAAGGGTCGTCCTGGGTGGCACATCGAGTGTTCCGCGATGGCCATGAAGTATCTTGGCGAAACGCTGGATATTCATACCGGCGGGATCGATTTGGCGTTTCCTCATCACGAAAACGAAATTGCGCAGAGTGAAGCGGCGACCGGGAAGCAGTTTGTGCGCTACTGGCTGCATGCGGAACACTTGTTGGTGGAAGGCGAGAAGATGTCGAAATCGCTCGGCAATTTTTTCACGCTGCGCGATTTGTTCAATAAGGGCTACAAACCTTCCGCGCTACGCTTTGCGCTGGCCAGCGTTCCGTATCGCCGGCAACTGAATTTCACGTTTGATGGGCTGCAACAAGCGACCAGTTCTGTGGAGCGCTTGCGCAATTTCGCATCGCGCCTGAAACAGGAAAAATTTCCAGCAGGGAATCAGCCGGGAATGGCGGAGCGTACGCAAAAAGCGACGGACGATTTTGATGCTGGGCTTTCCGACGACCTGAACACCGCGCAAGCTCTGGCAGCCATGTTCGACTTCGTGCGCGAAGCAAACATCGCCATGGACAAGGGAGAATTCCGCCAAGGTGATGTTGAGGCTGCGAAGCAGTTTTTGGATTCCTTTGACCGGGTTTTCGCGGTAATTGAAGATGACGATGCCGAAAAGTTGAAAGTCCTGGGTATCGGCAGCGACGATGCCGGGATCAGCGATGCGGAGGTCGACAAACTGGTCGCTGACCGCCAGGCCGCACGCAAACGAAAGGATTTCCCAGCCTCTGATCGTATCCGCAAAGAGCTGGCGGATCGTGGTATAATTCTGGAAGACACGAAGGACGGTAGCGTCCGCTGGAAACGCAAATGAATTATTTCCACATTCTGAAGCATGATCGGGCCGTAGTAGGCCTTCGTGTGCCTCGCAAGTTCCGACCGGCGGTCGTCCGCCCAAACCTTTATAGCGTCGACTAACTACCGTTGTACCAGCAGGTCAAGCAGGATGCTCTTCCCGGCTGATCTGCCCGCTCTCCCCGCAGTTCCTTATCCACGCTGTACCTACGCTCAAAAAATTCCTGGAGGAATTATGATCTCGGCCACCGAAACAACCAAACTGCCCCGCATCCTTACCGCTTTGCCCGGGCCCAAGTCGCAGGAAGTGATTGCCTACGACGCGAAATACATTTCGCCTTCGCTCTCGCGTGACTACCCGTTTGTCGCCAAGCGCGGCTACGGCGCTGTTGTGGAAGATCCGGACGGAAATGCGTTCCTGGATTTCTGTGCGGGTATCGCGGTCTGCTCCACGGGCCACTGCCATCCGAAAGTAGTGGAAGCCATTCAGAAGCAGGCTGCGGAGCTGATCCACATCGCCGGCACCGATTTCTATCATCACCACATGCCGCAACTCGCCGAACGGCTGGTAGCCACTATGCCGTCGTCCCACAACTGGAAAGTGTTTTTTGGCAACTCGGGCACCGAAGCGGTGGAGGGCGCCATCAAGCTAGCTCGCTACGCCACCAAGCGCGACAAGCTGATCGCGTTCTACGGCTGCTTCCACGGACGCACCATGGGTTCGCTCTCCTTGACCGCGTCGAAGAACACCCAGCGCAAATATTTCGGTACGCTGCTGGGTGGCGTTGAGCACATTCCGTATCCGTACGCGTATCGCTGCGCGCATGGCCACACCAACGAGACCTGTGGAGCTGAAGTTATCGAATTGCTCGAACAGCAAATCTTCAAGCGCTTGTTCGCCCCGGAAGAAGTGGCGGCTATAATCGTGGAGCCTATTCAGGGCGAAGGCGGCTTCATTCCCGCTCCGCTGTTTTTCCTGCAAGAGTTGCAGCGTATCTGCAACAAGCACGGCATCATGCTGATCCTCGATGAAGTGCAGACCGGTGTGGGCCGCACGGGCAAAATGTGGGCCTACGATCACGCCGGAATTACGCCGGACATCGTGCTCACCGCCAAGGGTATTGCCAGCGGCATGCCGATCAGCGCTTTCATTGCCAAGGAAAGCGTGATGCAGTGGAAGCCTGGCTCGCATGGCACAACCTACGGTGGCAATCCGGTGTGCGTTGCGGCCGCGCTGGCCACTCTTGATCTGATCGAGGGCGGCTACATGGCCAATGCCGAGAAGATGGGCAAATACATTTTCGGGAAAATTGGCGATTGGCCGAAGCGCTTCAAGATCGTGGGTGACGTTCGCGGCAAAGGCCTGATGGTGGGTGTTGAAATTGTCCGCGACCAGCGCACTAAAGAAAAGGCGCATGACCTGCGCGATAAAGTGATCACCAATGCGTTCCACCGCGGGTTGCTGACCCTGGGCTCCGGCGAGAACTCTATTCGCATGTCGCCACCGCTGCTGATTGACCAAGAGCAGGCGGATTGCGCGATTGGCATTATGGAGGAAAGCTTGCGCGAGGCCGAGAAGTCGCTGTAAGCAGCGACCGGTTTTGCCTGGGTTATCCTCACTAAAACGTCCCGTGGGCGCAGATTTCAGTGGCGCTCACGGGATTTCTGTTTTATAAGTAAGGTATTATATCGAGTAAGTAACTCTGCCGGACATGGGTATTCTGCCCCGAGTCGGATTTGCAGTCGTGCGATGGCGGTCGCGCCACGGCTTACGTGATGGCGTGACTCCCACCGCGGGCGCGAAGAAGCAAGAGGCGCTGCAGACAGGCGTGCGTGGGGAAACGTATGCTTACTGGTACCTGCGGCGCCTCGGCTACCTGTTCATCGCCAAAAACTACTCTCCATCGCACAGCAAAGGCGAAATCGACCTGATCGGTTACGACGGCGACACGCTGGTTTTCGTCGAGGTACGAACACGGGCCGCCGAGGAAGGGAAGACGGCGTTGCCCGAATTGAGCATCACGCGCGAAAAGCATCACGTGCTGGTTCGCACCGCGCATTATTTCCTTCGCGATCGTCACATCGGCGATTGCCCGCTGCGTTTTGACGTGGTCGCGATCGACAACCGCCCTGGCCTGCCGCCCGCTATTCGCCTGCACAAAGCCGCTCTCAGCCCGGAAGCGTAATCAGGCTGGTGGCATGCGGATTTGCGCAATCCCGTGGCTTTTCGGCGACGGTTATTAAGGGAGTTCTCACCTCATAGCTCACCGCAAGGCCAAGTCGGGGTACAATATCGGTTTGGTAGTAGGTCTGCGGCAGGGGTGCACGCAGAGTACGGGAGGAAATTCTTGCCGGAGTTACGTAAAGATCCGATTACCGCACGCTGGGTGATCATTTCGACAGACCGTGGGAAGCGTCCCATGGACTTTCTGCGCGAGACCGTTTTTCCGGGTCCGCCGAAGAATTGCCCATTCTGCCCGGGCAACGAGGCCAAGACGCCGCCCGAAATCCTGGCCTATGGCAGGAATGGTGGCGGGGCCAACAGCGGCGGCTGGAACATTCGCGTGGTGCCCAACCGGTTTCCCGCGCTGGGGATTGAAGGCGAACTGGATCGGGAAGGCGAAGGTCTGTTCGACAAGATGAATGGTATCGGCGCGCACGAAGTCATCATCGAGTCGCCACAGCATCAGACCACCCTGGCACAATTGCCGCAGAAATCTCTGGAAGATGTGCTGTGGGCTTATCGGGACCGCATGCTGGATTTGAAGAACGATAAGCGTTTCCGTTATGTGCTGATCTTCAAGAATCATGGCGAAGCGGCCGGTGCTTCCGTCGAGCATCCGCATTCGCAATTAATCGCCTTGCCTATCGTGCCTCGTCGTGTTCGCGAAGAAGTGGATAACTGCTGGCACTATTACGACGAAAAGGAACGCTGTATCTTCTGCGACATTATTCGTCAGGAGCGGGACACCGGCGAGCGCGTGATTGGCGAGAACGATCACTTTATTACTTTGGCGCCCTATGCCCCACGGTTCCCGTTCGAAATGTGGCTGCTGCCCAAGGTGCACGGCTCCGCGTACGAAAATAATCAAAGCACCATGTATTCCAGCCTGGCGCAGATGATGAAGGAAACGCTGATGCGCATGGACGCGGTGCTGGACCGGCCGGCGTTTAACTTCATGATTCACACCTCCCCGATTGGAGAAGAAATCAACGACCATTACCACTGGCACATTGAAATTATTCCCAAGCTGACCAAAGTGGCGGGTTTCGAGTGGGGCACGGGATTCTACATTAACCCGACGCCGCCCGAAGAATCAGCGCGATTCCTGCGCGAGGCGCAGATTGAAGAACCGGCCAAGAAGTAGCGTTATATTTGCCGATCGGATAAGGGTGAAAGTGCGCGGCGCTGACAGCGTCCGCAAAGATTCGCTATACTGAAGTAACAGAGGCGCGGTACCCAAGTGGTAAGGGAGAGGTCTGCAAAACCTTTATGCGTGGGTTCGATTCCCACCCGCGCCTCCAACAAATCTTGGTCTAAACGTTTCGATTGATTCTCCCATTTTTCGCCGTGTACCCCGCGTGTACCCTCCGCCTGCACCAAAAGTACGGGGTCTTGCTCCCATGCCCTCTGCATATCCTGCTCGAGCTGCTCTTGCCGAGCCCTCACCCATGGTGCGTAGTGCCGCTCGGTTATTTTCACGCTGTGATGCCCAAGAAGAATTGAAATTCGCTCCATTGGAACTCCTGAAAGCAAAAGCTCCGACGCGAATGAATCTCTAAAGCGATGGCAATGCGCATCGCGGACGTCGGCGAGCTTGAATAGTCTTGCCAGCCTTCTCCGCCAACTACCCACGACGGCCTCAAATTTGTCTACTCCATTCCAGAAGAACTGCTTCTCCGTCACCCGTGGCGTTAAGGTGCTTGCGAAAGGGAACAGCATGAAAACAGAAGCGAGGAGATTCATTCTCGTGTGTGGCGCGCTCGTGATCGGATTGTCAATCGTTGCTCTTGCCTCGCCAGCTTATCGCCTGTGCGTGGCCTTGGCTATTGGGGACTACTTGCGACCAACCGAGGTCGTTGAAATCCCGCTCAATGTAACGTGTGTATCCTCAATTGAACAACCCAGCCCGAGGGCGACGACGATCATCGAATCACAAGCGAAGCTATACCATCTGGTTTTGCAGTCTGTAGCTGTTTGTCGAACTCCTCAACGAATGTCGCAGGCGGAACAGGAATTTGCCCAGGCTTTCTTTAGCGCGGACACGCGGGCACATTGGTTGCCAACTTACTTAGGGTGCTGCACGTATTCTTTTCGTCGCCACTTCGCAATTGTCGTTGCTGAGGATTCTTCCGAGGGGACGCTTGTAGTAAGAGCTTCGCTCATGCAAAGCCGCTGGGAGTATCTGAAA
>DASXBH010000300.1:0-18246 GCA_036491775.1 Candidatus Acidiferrum sp. | reverse complement strand
CTGGTGGCCGCAAAACCATCTCTGCATGTGCTGCTGGTCGGCCGCCATGTATCCGCGCTACCCAAAGAAACTTTGGCCATGTCGACCTCGCTTGAGGCTGTGGCGATACGGGAATATGAATACACCGTTCGCGACTGGCTGGCGGCAAAGTCGTGCGGCGCAGACCTTTCCAGCGTCGATGGCTTGGTGTGGCGCCGGGCAGCGACAGGGGAGATTGTCAGTAACGCGCCCCGCGCCGCAATTGAGAATCTCGACGAGTTGCCTTTCGTTTCCGAGGTTTACAAACGTTTTCTGCACACGCCAGATTACTTTTATGGCCACTCGCTGTGGCCTCTGGTGGTTTTCGATACCAGCCGCGGATGTCCCTATCACTGTTCGTTCTGTGTTTATCCGCAGACCTTCAGCGGGCACCGGATGCGTTATCGTTCGGTAGCGAATGTGGCCGACGAGTTCGACTATGTCGCCCGCGAGATGCCCGAAATCAAGACCGTCATGCTGGAGGATGACACCTTCATCATCAGCAAACCGCGTACCCTGGAACTGGCCAAGGAACTAATCCGCCGCGGCAATAAAATTCCCTTCGACGCCAACTGCCGTGCCGACATCGGCGCCGAAACCGATCTCCTGTCAACACTGCACCAGGCCGGTGCTCGACTATTCTGCGTAGGGTTTGAGAGCGGAGATGTAGAAGTCATCCATGGCATGAAGAAAAACAATGATGACCGTCGCGACGCGAAGTATCACGAGGAGGCTCATCGCTTCGTCCGTCGCTGCCAGGAGTCCGGCATCATGGTGCATGGCTGCTTCATGGTCGGAAATCTGAACGAAACGCCGGCTAGCATGGAGAAGACACTCCAATTCGCCAAGAAGCTTCAGCCGGATACAGCTCAATTCTTTCCCATCATGGTCTATCCCGGCACAACTGCGTATCAGGAGGCCAAGGATCGAAATTACATTCAGATCGAGGACTGGGGTGGTTGGCTGACCAAAGAAGGGCTTCACAACAGTGTCGTCAATCTGCCCAACATTACGCATGAGCAGTTGGTGAGCTTCTGCGACCGTGCCCGGCGAAGCTTCTATCTCAACCCTTCCTATCTTTTCTACAAGCTCAAGCAGTCGCTGAAGGATCGGCGCGAGTTCCAGCGCAATCTGAAAGGCTTTGTCACGCTGTCGAAGTATCTGTTGCGTGGCAGCCAGCACGACAAGTCCGCACCTCCTCCGATACGGAGCAACGATCGCTTGACGCATATCACGAGTCCCCAAGGCGGCGACTAACTCGCCTGGTTCCCGTAGGCGGGCGCTACTTCATACCTGATTGCCGATATGAAGACGTAGAACCGACGACGCGTCAGTCGAGAGTCTTCTCACTTCTCGTACCACCGTGCTGTCCTTCGGATGCATTCCTCTAGCCCGACGGTCTGCCGTAGCCCAAGCATTTCGCGAGCGCGATCAACGCACGGAACGTAACGGAGCGGGGGGGCCCCTGCCACGGGTTGTCGTGCGACCCGAATTTCCGTCTGCGGCTTGAGGGTCGTCGCGACCGTCTGGGCTAACTCGAGAATACTGACATCATAGTTAGATCCCACGTTGAGCGGGACAAGCGCCGGTGCTCGAAAAAGCATCGTCCACAGCCACACAGCCAGGTCGGCGGCATACAAGTACGATCTTCTCGGAGTTCCGTCTCCCTGAATCTGAATCGGCCGGCCTGCAAGAACATCCCCGATGAAGTTGCCGATGGCGAAGTGCTGGTCGAGGGGAAGATGCGGGCCGCAGAAAGCCCAGCAGCGCGCAATTTTGCATTCCAGGCTCGCCCTCTTTTGATATAGAGCGCACAGAAGTTCGGCCGCCCGCTTGCCCTCGGCGTAGACATTGGACGCGTCCAGTGGATCGGGCGCTCCAGTGTAGCTTTCGGGGACATGCGTCAGATCCCCGGGCTGCTTGCCATACACTGCGCCCGAACTCGTTAGAAGGAACTTCCTTGTCCCATGAGTGGCCGCAAATTCGAGCGTGCGCTCCGTGCCCGCAATGATAGTCGAAAGCATCTCCAAAGGGGCTTCCGCAGCCTGTCTCGCGCTCGCCTCGGTGGCCGCGTGGATGACGTAGCTGTATTCACCGTCCGGAAACGAAAAGCTGCGTACGTCGCCCGTCTGGAGCGTGACAGCGCTATCGGAGGCCAAATGCGGGCATTTCTGAGCGAATGCTTGGGGGTTGCGCGTCAGGATGGTCGCCTTGGCCCCCAGGCCAAGCCGGTGGTTGACGAAACAAAAGCCCTCAACTAGCCAGCATCCGAAGAAACCGGTGCCGCCTGTTATGAATAGACGTTCACCTCGCAGCTCCTCCCACAATCCTTGCGTATGGGCAACCATGAACTCAAGGTCTGGAGCCAGTCTGTTCATAAGGGAAGACACCTAAGCACCCGATGCCGGATACTGCTCCTCGAGCCAGCAGGAGTCCATGCCGTTTTCGGATCAGCTGTCGATGTCTAGTCCACGCTGATAGATTGTCTTCTTGAGGGAGGGAATCTGAGAATAGGGGCTCTCAATATCGTCAATCTTAATCGGCGCGTCTTTTTGTACCCGTTTCAGCAGCATCTCCCCTCTCATCAGTTCGCGGCAGGAAAGCTGACCCTTTTGCAGCGGTATTGCCAGATACACGTCCTCGTCCATCAGACAATGCCCCTCCGGAAGGTCGGATTTGGCGTAGACACCGCGGACTAACGCATCCAGGTATTCGACTTCTCTCTTAGGCGGGATCCGCTTCTGTGTACCCGGAGCACCACACATCTCTTTCGCCTTGTGGAAAGCCCTGAACCATTCGTCGACCTGATGGGGAAGGCTGCAATAGGGCGATACTTTTATGCCTTCTGTTGGGATATCGATGTGCCGTTCGAACATTCTGGCCCCCTTCGCATATGCAATGAACATCGAGTTGGACCAGTTCGAGTATTCGTGAGTAGAAAATCCGATGGTGTTGTCGGGGTATCGGTTGCGCAGATAATCGATCTGGTTCAGCTCGAGTTCCGAGTCTTCCGAAGGATAAAGCGATACGCAGTGGTTGATGCCGAGCGGAATATTTCGATTGGAAAAGAATGTCACGATGTCATCCATGTCCTTGAGGGATGATCCGCCCGTCGAGACAATCACTGGCTTCTTGGTTTTTGCGACCTTTTCGATGAGCACCCAGTCATTCAGATCCGAACTTGCAATCTTGATGATCGGGATGCCCAGTTCCACGCACAAATCGACGGAGCGTTCATCGAAGGGCGTGGCCGTCGCGGTAAATCCTGCCCGGCGAATCGCCCTTACGAGAGTCGCGAGATCTTCGTCACTCAGCCGCGTATCGAGCGTCTTCTTAATGTAGCGGAGATCTTTTCGATCTACGAAATCCCTGTGAATGAACGTGTCGACGTCGCGAAACTGCAGTTTTATGGTCGCTCTCACATTATTGAATCGAACTACCTGCGCAAATTCTGCGACGATCTTAAGTCCGCGTTCGAGACTGCCGAGATGATTGTTCGCCATCTCCAGAACAAAAAGATCTTCAAACATATCCTTGTCAATCACAAAGAGACTCCTTCGTTATGAGCGGCAAGAACTGCGAAAACCTATCGAGTGCATGTGCAACGGGAATGGAGGAGAGTTGCGACACGGATCCGTACCCGTGCGTCATCCAGATGAATTTTATTCCGGCGGATGCCGCAGCCTTTGCATCTTCCATGGTATCGCCCACCATCAGACACTCGCACCCGATGCTGCGCTGAGCCATAAGCGCCCCGATCATCTCCTGCTTCCCGCGGTAATGCGGCGAGCGGGAATCGCGAGTGACGATTGCCTCAAAATATTCGAGAATTCCCGCCGTCTCTAGAATCTGAAGTGACACCTGTCGAGGCTTATTCGATACAACAAATAGTCGATGTTCCAGTTCATGCATCCTGCGCACGACCAAGTCCGCTCCCGGAAAACATAATGTCTTACGCCACCCTTCGCCGTCATAACTGGCACGGAATGCACGTTCCAACCGGTCCAGGCTGCTTTCTTCGTTAACATTTCCGGCCTGCGAGAGAATCGTCCGGATCGGGGGGCCGATCAATTCCCGCAAGTTTGCCTTCGCTAAAGGAAGTTTGCAGGTTCCGAAAGCCTCACGGATTGAGAATTCGACTCCCGGCGCCGAATCCACGAGGGTCCCATCGAGGTCGAACAAGATGGACGCGGGACGCCTGCCGTTCATTTCCTTTCCTCCACCAGCATGTTCGAAGCCAACTCCTCAGCCGTGAGAAACGGATACATGTCTTCGAGGTTCGGGGTGAGAATCTTACCGTCCGGCAAAATTCGCGAGCGCAGGCGCGGCTCGAACTCCTGTGATGGGTCAAGCGCAACGTCAAACAATGTTGGGCCGTCCGTCGCCAATTCCCGGCGGACTATGTCGAGGTCAGCGACGTTTGTAATACTGAAAGACGGGATGCCGTACGCCTCTCCGATCCTTTTCATTTTAGGAAAAGTCACGCCACTTTCCGGACTCTCCCCGATCTTGCGGCCCTGAAAAAAACCAGTCTGCGTCTGCCGGATTGAAAGATATCCACCATTATTCAGAACAAAGAGCTTCACCGGCAGTTTGTTGCCCACTAGCGTCTGCAATTCCTGCACATTCATCTGCAGCGAGCCATCGCCCGCAATGCAGATCGTGCGGCCACCTTTAGCAACACATACTCCAATAGCCGCGGGCAAATCGTATCCCATCGAAGCGGAGCCGGAATTCGAGATCAGGCGCTCTCCTTTTTTTAGCTTTCCCGTCTGATACGGGACGATGCACGCCGTAGCGTTGCCGCAAACTACGGCATCTTCTGGCCCCAGCATCTCAAAAAGCTTGTCAATAAAATCATACGGATTCAAAGGTGGCCCCGCGACACGCTGGCGCGGTTGCACCACCGGGTATTTCTCCTTCCAACGCCGGGCATGGTCGAGCCATTTCTCGTGTCTTGAATCGGAAGGGTTTCCGCCTTCGAGTTGCTTCGCCATTTCCGCCAGGAAGAGCTTCACGTCGCAGCAAATAGGAATATCGGGCTGATGTAGGGGTTTCCGTAATTCGGCCGGATCCACATCCACCTGGATTTTAGTTGCGAAGCGAGCGAAGGAGTTCCAGTTATAGCTAGTCTGCCGAATATTGAGCCGCGAACCGAGGGTCAATAGAAGATCTGCGTTCTGCACTGTGAAATTGCCGGCGCGCTCACCGATCGTGCCCGCCCGCCCGCAAAAAAATTCGTCATCGCTCGCGACCAGATCGTGTGTCCATGCAGTGACGACCGGAATGCGTAAAGCGCCGATTACTTGTTCGAACTCCCTAAGGGCACCGCCGATCCGAACACCGCTGCCGGCAAGAATGACCGGGCGTTCCGCCTTGGCGATGCGCTCCAGAACATCCGCGACCTGCTCCGCAATTGTCGCCCGATCAAATCTCAGCATATCTTCCGCTGGATCGTAATGACGAAGCTGTGCTGGTTCAATTTGTACCGATTGCACATCGACCGGTATATCCAGCCAGCACGGCCCGGGACGCCCGCTCTGCGCGAGGTGCCACGCGCGCTCCAAGTGATAGGCGATTGACTCCGGCTCAGCCACCAAGACAGAATATTTCGTGATTCCCTTGACCATCCGGACGATGTCGACCTCCTGATCTCCCAACTGCCGCAGATCAGTCAGACCGTAGGTCGCCATGCAGGTTTCACGCTTGACCTGCCCCGACAGGATGAGCATGGGAATGGAATCGGTCCATGCCCCGAATACGCCATTCAGTGCGTTGATGCTCCCTGGCCCTGTCGTTACATTCAAGATGCCGGGCTTGCCAGCGATTCGGGCATAGCCTTCCGCAGCCATCGCAGCTGCTTGCTCATGATGCGTGCAAATGTAAGAAAGACCACTGGTCCCGATGGAATCATTCAGGTGCATAGCGCCGCCACCGGTAATTAAAAACACATGGCGGGAACCCCATTGCCGTAACTGGCAGAAGATGTAATCGGAGAGCTTCATGAGGATGGCATTTGAACGCGCATCACGAACGTACCGGAACCGATCTGGCTGCGGCCGCAAAATCGAAAACCGTAGCCGCAACAAAGTCCAGCATTTCTGTTGTCAGTCCCGGATACACGCCGATCCAGAACACATGATTCATCACGTAGTCGGTGTTCGGTAGATCTCCAATGACGCGATACTCGCACTCTTCATAGGCAGGTTGGCGAGTCAGGTTTCCTCCGAACAAGAGCCGGGTGCCGATTTTCTTCGCCTCTAGCGCCCGCGTCAACTCAATGCGACTGATGGGTGCGCCCTTGCGGATACCGATCGGGAAACCGAACCAGCTTGGATCCGCGCCCTTGGTCGCTTCCGGAAGAACCAGCAAGTCCTGCAACGGTTCGAGCTTACTTCGAAGATAAGAAAAATTAGCTTTGCGGCGCGCGATAAACTCAGGCAATTTCCTGAGTTGCGACGCTCCGAGAGCCGCCTGCATATCGGTCGCTTTCACGTTGTAACCGATGTGCGAATAGGTGAATTTGTGGTCGTAGCCGCACGGCAAGGAACCCAATTGCCACTCAAAACGCTTGCCACAGGTATTGTCCTTGCCTGGATCGCACCAGCAGTCGCGTCCCCAGTCGCGAAACGAGTCAATCAGCACTTGCAACGCGGGCTTATCGGTAAGGACAGCTCCACCTTCGCCGGTTGTGATGTGGTGCGCAGGATAGAAGCTCAAAGTAGCGATATCGCCGAAGGTGCCAACGTTTCTTCCCTTGTAGGTCGAACCGAGCGCATCGCAACAATCTTCGATGAGCCATAGGTTGTGCTTACGGGTAAAGGCGGTGACCGCGTCGAGATCAAAAACGTTTCCCAGCGTGTGGGCGAGGAATACGGCCCTTGTCCGCTCGCTACGCGCCTCCTCGAGCTGACGCGTGTCGATCTCGTAGCCCGGAACGGTCACGTCCACGAAAACGGGCACCAGGCGATTCTGAAAAATTGGATTTACTGTCGTGGGAAAACCTGCGGCAACCGTGATGACCTCATCGCCTGGCTTCAGCCGCCGATCGCCCAATTTTGGCGAAGTCAGAGCGCTGAGTGCAACGAGATTGGCCGACGAGCCGGAGTTGACGAGCGATGCGGAACGGACACCAACAAACCGCGCAAGATTTCGCTCAAAGGTCTCCGCGAATCGGCCCGTGGTAAACCATGCGTCGAGGGCAGAATCTACCACCGCGCTCACGTCGGAACCGTCTATCACTTTGCCGGACACAGGAACAGGTGAAACTCCCGGAATAAAGTCTCCGGGATGCGATAACTCCGAATAATATTGAGCAGTCAGATCGAGAATCTGCCTGCGTAGCTGCGCCGCGGTATCCGCCATAAGTTACTGAGAGTATTCAAATCATACCATTTAAGGTGCTTTCGGAGCGTTTGATTCCTGTACAACTAAGCTTATGATGAGAACGAATTTCCCATGGATTGCGACGCATGCGGGCCGCACGTCGGCAGCCTGAGACCGTAACCCATTACGAAGATGATTGCGGTAAGGACAATCATCAGGAGATCAAATGAAGGCAGTGATCCTGGCAGGCGGATTTGGGACGCGTCTCAGCGAGGAGACCACCATCCGGCCTAAACCCATGGTTGAGATCGGCGGCCGGCCGATTCTTTGGCACATCCTTAAGCTGTACTCGCACCACGGCATCAACGATTTCATCGTCTGCTGCGGATACAAGGGATACATGATCAAGGAATACTTTGCGAATTATTTCCTTCATATGTCCGATGTGACCTTTGACATGCAGAAACGTTCTATGGAAGTCCACCAGAGCGTTGCAGAGCCGTGGAAGGTGACGCTGGTGGATACCGGAGAGCAGACCGCTACCGCAGGACGGCTGAAAAAAGTGGCTCGCTTTCTCGAAGGCGACGACGCCTTCTGCATGACATACGGAGATGGAGTGAGCGATGTCGATATCTCGGCGAGCATTGCCTTCCACCGGCAGCATGGTGGCAGGGTGACAATCACGGCCGTGCAGCCGCCCGCCAGATTTGGCGCTTTAGGCATGGACGGAACAGTCATCACTACGTTTCAGGAAAAGCCACAGGGTGAAGGCGGATGGATCAACGGCGGCTTCTTCGTCTTGTCACCGAAAGTAATGGATGAGATTCACAACGATGCGTGGTTGTTTGAGCGGGAGCCTATGGAGAGCCTCACCGCACAACGCCAGGTGCATGCGTTCCTGCACCGCGGGTTTTGGAAGGCAATGGATACTCTTCGAGATAAGCAACGGCTGGAGGAGTTATGGGCTGAAGGGAGGGCGCCCTGGAAGACCTGGTGAAAACCTGGCGGGGACGTCGCGTTTTTCTAACCGCTCACACTGGTTTCAAGAGCAGTTGGCTCGCGCTCTGGCTCAGCAGCCTGGGCGCGCAGGTTCGAGTCTGCACCCCCTGCATCCCTCGACCGGCCGAGACCATGGTGGAACTCACAATGAAGCAAATCTCGGACTCCGGAAGTGAGTGCCCTCAATGACGACCCTAATGAGGAACGCAATAGCACACGCATTCGAAGCCGTCTGCACAATAGGTGCGCAGAGTAAGACGAGACTCGGGTAATAGATCATTCAACTGGAGTGGGATGCTCCACAAGTGATCCGGAGCATGGTAGACACAAACCGCCATCTTCGGGCGATGGCGCGCGATCGTTTCGTGACCTCCCTCCAGCGCGTCAGGTTCGCTTCCCTCAATATCGAACTTCATATACGTCGGCGCAACCCCGTCGAGCGCCTCGTCCAGCGTAATTGTCTGCACTTCGCATGTCCCGGTGGGGGAGATGTGGGCACCGGTGCCTCCCACGGCAAAATGAACGGTTGTTCGCCGCACATCTGTCGCATAAGGTTTCAAAACAATCCGGGAATCGCCGCGCATAGCAGAATCGAGTGCGGTGAAATTCTCCGGGTCCGGCTCGAAGGCAACAATCCGAGCAAAACGATCGCCTGTGGCGCGCCGAAACTCGGCGATCGTGTCGCCATCGTAGGCGCCGCAGTCAATAAACACTTCGTTATCGCTCAAACGGAAAAGGTCGGTAGGAAAATATTGGCTCCCAGGATCGATCACCTGGCCAGAGAAGTCTCCGCGCCGAAGTCGCATCTGGCGGTCGAACTCTTCCTGTCCTTCGGCATCCAGTAGGGACCGTCCGCGAGAGATCTCTGCAGAGCGCTCAGCATAATAATCCGGTCGCTCCCAAAAAAAACTCGGTAACAGAAGATTTCCATGTTCGGCAAAAAACTTGTAGAACGGAATGACATTCGAAGCTCCCAGCGCCCTGAGCTGGCGAGTGCGATCCATCATGGTTTCACTGCGGCTCGGGTGCCAGATCGCGACTACAAACGAAGCGTGTGGATATCGTTTTACAGCCGCCGCTGGCGATACAACAGGAACGCCGTCGACGACCCTATTCCACAACGCAGGGTTGTTATCGCACAGCAAAACCGGATGAATCGCGCGAGCAATTCGCCGACCGAGATTGCCGGCGCCAAAACAGACGAACTCAGCAGAAACGGTCATTGAACCTCAACATTCTCCCCCAGGAAGCGTGGGCCAGGGTTGGAGCCGGCCTCGTTCTAACAAAGAGTCTCATCCGGAGTATTGTAAATTCAGCTTTTCTTTCCTAGCGCTCTAATGATCGTTGCTCTGTTCCAGCCGAGATCAACCTCGTCCGTTTCCGCCGCAACCAACGAAAGACCTGCAGATCGGAAAAGCTCGGTCACCGATTTTAGAGAGTATCGGTTGATATGTTCATGAATGTCCACCGCAATCGTGTTATCGCCGTTGGCGAGCCGGGTGATGGTCTCGTCGCTTACCTCCAGGGGAACTTCGACGTAGAGATAGCCTGAGTGCTGAAGAAAAGATGCGGCTTTTTGGGTCAGAGTAAGAGGGGATGTCACATGTTCCAGCACATGCGCGAGTTGAATATAGGAGTACGAACTCAAGCCCGACTCGTCTCGGATCCGCTTGATTCCCTCCGCGGGCTCGATTTCAGAAATGTCGAAAACGTATTTTTCTCCCTGCAGGTTCGGCAGAAATTTTCCATCCGCTCCGCCATAGTCCAGCATCGAAAAACTGCCTTCAACGTTGAGCTTTCCGTCTAGCCAGCGAGTCAGGCCTCCTGCTCGAGCCTGAATTTCCTGGCTACTACTGCCGGTCTGCGATGCGATCTCCGCATATTCCGGCTCGTAACTGATTCTCTCCCGGTTATAGGTTGCGGAGCGATAGTCCGTATAAAGCTTTCCAATCGCCTCGTCCGAAAAGGGCTGTTTAGTCTGGATGAACGAACAGGCCCTGCAAATTTCCATCTCAACCAGAACGGACTTCCCATAAATCTTCTGGGAACTTTTCGCAATGAATCCGATTGATCTCAGAAAGCGCTTCAACGGATGTCTGGACGGCGCAAGGCCATACTCAAGGCTCAGCACGCGCTTCAGAAAAAACGGGGCGATCACGCCGATATATCCAAGATCTTTCGTTGCCAGTGCTCCACAATTCCTACACTCGCCCACTATTTCTCCTCGTTCAATTGAAGCTTGCACACCTGATCGAATGAACACCGGCTCCTCTGTGCCGCAAGACTCGGGAAAACTCGCCTCCCCTGCGCACGAGCTGGGGCCGTGCGTATATTCAAATCGGTCGATTGCCTGTTAGCCTACTATATCTTCAATCTTAGCTCGGACGAGCTGCCGTCTCGCTTCGAAAAGGCTCTGAATGCCTGAGGATTTGCCGGAAGTGACGCCTCTTCAAATCAATACATCTGCCATGGCGCGTACTCGTCACTGGGTGCGACACGTGCTGGGCCTCGATCGCGCCATAGGATTCACGGTTCTTGCGCGCTTCTGGTCCAGCGCCGCAGGCCTGGTCACCGTTGCCCTGATCGCACGTTTTCTTTCGCCTTCGGAGCAAGGATACTACTACACCTTTGGCAGCCTGGTCGCGCTGCAGATCGTGTTCGAACTGGGATTCTCGTTTGTGATTCTGCAACTGGCAAGCCATGAGCGCGCTCTGCTTTCTATCTCCAGTGATTATGAAGTAAGCGGCGACGCGGTCGCCCATGCTCGTCTGGCGTCCGTCATTCAGAAATCGGTTCGGTGGTATTCGGTCGCTGCCGTTTTCATGGCCGCGACCTTGCTTCCCGCCGGCTTCTATTTCTTTTCCACGCACCAGCACCCGGGGCAGACTGTGGCCTGGCAGTTCCCCTGGCTTTCTGCCGCGCTAATGACGGCACTCAACTTTCAGCTTGACCCTTTGCTGTCTTTTTTGGAGGGCTGCGGATATGTTCCAGACATTGCATTTCTTCGCTTCATGCAGTCGGCAACGGGAAGTCTGCTCGCTTGGGCAGCATTGATATCCCATCGTGGCCTCTTCGCGCCCTCGATGATGCTTCTCGGGACGGCGTCCGCCTCTCTGGTGTGGCTTATCGGGAAGCGTAAATTACTGGCCGGACTGCTGCGGTATCCAGCGGGAACACATCGCATTCGGTGGACTCAGGAAGTCTGGCCATTTCAGTGGAGAATCGCCGTGAGCTGGCTCTCGGGATACTTCCTGTTTTGGATTTTCAATCCGGTCCTGTTTGCCTATCGTGGTCCCGTCGAGGCGGGGAAAATGGGGATGTCGCTTAGTCTCGCAAATGCGATTCAGGCAGTTGCTGTGTCCTGGGTAAGCACGAAATCCGCCCCCTTTGGGACGCTCATCGCCCGCAAAGAATATGGCCGGCTCGATCGAACCTTCTTTCATGCCATGGGACAATCGTTTGCTGTCTCCTTGGCGGGAGCCCTCACCGCTTGGCTCGGCTGCATTTACCTGAACGCGCGCCATTTCAGTTTTGCCCAGCGCCTGCTTGCCCCCATTTCGCTGGGAATTTTGCTGCTTTATATGGTCGTGAATGTCGTCATCGCCGCCGAAGCCTACTACCTGCGCGCCCACAAGCAAGAGGTGTTTTTCGTCAATTCGCTAGTGGGAGCAGTCGCCGTGACACTATGCACCTTCATTTTCGGACGGCGCTACGGCGCCACGGGCATAGTGGTCAGCACCTGCCTTCTCAATTTCGCTGGTTTGATTTGGGCAACCTATAAATTTCGGAAGTACCGCCGCCTCTGGCATGCCCCCTCCTAACTTCTTGCTGGCTTACAGGCGCAGTCTGACAGCACAACTTTGATATGATGAAGCTTAGAATTCCCCCTATTGGTCACGGTCTCCGGGCACACTGAGGAGTGCGGGAATAGAACCTTTGCTTTTCAATATGGCTGCCGAAACCCCGCTTCTCACCGTCGCGATTCCAACCTTCAATTGTGCGCATTTCCTGCCTGACGCGATTGCATCGATAATGCGGCAGGGACTAGACGATTTCGAGATTTTGATCGTTGACAATGCATCGGAAGACAACACAGAAGAAGTCGTAAGGTCACTCCAGAACAGTCGCATTCGCTATCTTCGGAACCCATCTAATTTAGGAGCGCAAGAAAACGGAAATCGCTGTTTGGCAAATTCTCGCGGGCGCTATATTAAACTCCTCTGCGCTGACGACGTACTGCTCGATGGGATTTTGCGAAAGCAGTTGAATATTCTGGAGACTCGGCCGGATGTCGCTTTGGTCACTTGCAACTACCTTTCCACCGACCATAATTTGAACATCGACGGAGTATGCATCGAACTCCCCGGAGCGCACCCCGGGCGGCGAGTCATCAATTTCTGCCTGAGCAGAATGACAAATTGCGTCGGCGGCCCGTCAAATATCATGTTTCGGCGCAGCGCCGCTGCCGGAGTTGTGGTGGACGCCAGTTATCGTCTGCTTCCCGACCTGAAGTTTTGCCTTCAGGTTCTGGAGCACGGCGCCTACGTGAATATCGATGAACCGGGCTACCTCTACCGCAGGCACCCAAACAGCGATTATGCAACCAATTGCCCTCCGGAGATCCACGTGCCCGAATATATCCGACTGGTAAGCGAATTCAACTGGTGGAATCCGCTCAATTGTGTCTTGTCATTTCTTTTTGGAGGCACTGAAGGCAGGCGCGTCGTGCGAGGACACTGGCGGCGGGCATGTGCGCCGGGGCGAGTGGCAAGATCTCTGCAGGCATCTGCTGATTTGGTGCACAAGCGGTTGCTTCGCGGCTTCCTTGAGCGGAAGGCTGTTGTTCCCTCTCGAGAATAGAGGCTGACAGACTAGAACCGAAAATGAGATTAATGACTCTTTGTCGAGAACGCAATCTCGATAGCGGGAACTTCCGCGGTATGCGCCATGTGGTTCGTCAGCCCTCCAAAACGCGGCGCTTGCCTCACCATGGAGGCTCCAACCGTTGCCATTCCAACGGTTACCGATGAGGACGATACCAGTCGATAACCAACATCGCGGCAAACGTCACTCTGTTGGTAGAATGACAAACTTGAACTGTGCGAGCTTATTAAGGCCGCGCGGTGTCCTGAATCCATGATGAGAAAATTTCGTCTGCTGGGACTGTTGGTCCTTTTTTCTGCAGGGACATGTTTTTCCCAAATCCCTAGTGACTCTTTGCCTCAGACGTCGACGTCTCCGAGCATAACGGTGGATTGCGCCGATCCCTCGATGGCTGGGAGTGCCGCATGCAGGGCACAATCTCAAACTCCCGGCGGCGCAGCGGGAGGTCAATTTCCGTCTTCAATGGAGAGCCTGCCCCAGTTGCGAAGTCCAGTTGATTCAAACCAAAGCTATTTCCCCACGAACCCCGTCAACCCCTCACAGATTCGACGGCCGAAACCCATCGTCTGGCCGGAAACTGAATTTGAACAGATGGTCGCGGATTCGGCGGGACGGCCGTTGCCCTTATTCGGCCAATCATTGTTCGACCAGCCTCCCAGCACGTTTGCTCCCATGGACCTGTTGCAGGTGCCCAGCGATTACATGATCGGCCCTGGCGATGGATTGCAGATCAAAATCTGGGGCCAACTCGCCGGCGACCTCCGGGTAACCGTGGACCGCTCGGGCCAGATCTACATCCCACAAGTGGGGCAAATATCCGTCGCCGGTATTCATTATGGAGAACTGGAGCAACACCTGAAAAGTGAGGTTTCGAAGATATTTAAAAACTTCAATCTCACAGTCAACGTGGGCCGGCTGCGTTCCATACAGATACTAGTGGTTGGCTACGCTCGCTATCCGGGAACCTACACCATCAGTTCCTTAAGCACGTTAGTCAACGCGATCTTTGCCTCTGGCGGCCCCGCCCCGCAGGGCTCATTACGCCATATCCAGGTCCGCCGTGATGGCAAAACCATCACGGATTTCGATTTTTACGACCTGTTGATTCAGGGCGACAAGTCAAAGGATGTGCGTCTGCAGCCCGGCGATGTCCTCTACATTCCCCACGTGGGTCCTTTGGTCGCTATCTCCGGCTCCGTGAATACGCCGGCAATTTACGAGATGAAGGATACCTCGACCTTAAGCGACCTGATTGAAGTAGCCGGCGACTTGAGCACCGTTGCCGATACCAGCAAGATTTTGGTCGATCGCTTCGTGGAACACCAGTCGCGAAAAACTTTGGAGTTTCCCTACGATGATCAATCCCGTGCTTTGTTGCTTAAGGATGGCGACATCGTTCGCGTGTTTTCTATAGTTCCGCGTTTCGAGGACACGGTCACTTTGCGGGGCAATGTCGCCAACCCCGGCCGTTATCCCTGGAAGCCAGGCATGCGGGTTCGTGATCTGATTCCTAACGCCCAAGCACTGCTCACTCGACGCTACTGGCGGAATCGCGCCGCCATTATCAACGGCCGGGCGACCGAGTACCCGGTTGCTCCCAATCGCAGTAGCCCCGGTAGCCCCGGTTCCAATCAACAACAAGGACAAGGCACATCGCCGGGTGGAAACGCAACGCCTGGCGCTCCGGAATCTACGAATGTGGGCGAATCGCCCGATGCAATGGGATCTTCCAATCTGGCGGATGCCCTCGCCGCGCAGAATCAGCAAAAGTCGTCGGCGAATCCGTCGCCCGAAACGAACGACGCATCGCTGGCTGCCAGACAGAGTTCTCAGGCTTCGGGAGGTAATACCAATCCGAACATGGTGCGGGATGTTGCCGACGATGTCCGGCGATATGCTCCTGAAATCAACTGGGACTACGCCATTATTCAGCGAGTGAATCCCCAAGATCTGAGCTCCAAGCTGATTTGGATGAATCCGAGAAAGGCGATCCTCGAAGGGGACGAGGAAAGCAACCTCGAATTGCAGCCGGGAGATATTGTCACCATCTTTTCTCAGCGAGATATTAGCGTACCGCAGTCCGATCGCTCGCAGTACGTGATCGTCGAGGGTGAGGTGATGCGTCCCGGTGTCTATAAACTTGAAACTAACGAAACCATTCGTTCCGTTTTACAACGGGCGGGCGGTCTGACGCCCAACGCCTACGTCTACGGTTCGCTATTGACTCGCGAATCAGCCAGGGTTGACCAGCAAAAAAGTCTTGATGAACTAGCCAGCACCATGGAAGTGCAAATCCGGCAATCAGCGGTGATGGCAGCAGCTTCCGCGAACCCTGGAGATTTAAATCAGATCCTGACGGCACAGGAAGCGATCATCAACCAACTCCGCAACACTCGCGCGAGCGGGCGAGTTGCGCTTCCTCTAAAACCGAAGGATAAGGACATCAGCGATTTTCCAAACATGGTAATGGAAGATAGCGACCGGCTGGCGATTCCTCATACTCCGTCTACGGTCTCGGTCGTCGGAGACGTCTACAATCCCGGATCTTTCATTTTCACTTCTCCTAACTCAGCCGGATCGTATCTTGAGATAGCCGGCAAGGGAAAACCTCAGTCTGACATGCACCACGCTTTTGTGTTGCGCGCCAACGGAGTCGTAGTCGCCGCCAACAACGTGAACGGGCCTTTCAACGGAACAAAGTTTAATCGCATTCGCTTGTACCCAGGCGACGAGATAGTTGTACCTTTCAAGCTTCCGACCGGAGCCTGGATCCGCAGCTTGCAACAGTGGACGCAGATTGCCTCGCAGTTGGCCATAACCGCTGCAGCCCTTGCGGTCATCCACTAGCAGGCTGCTGAAACATTGATCCGCAGCGTGTTTTCTTGTCTCTTGTTCACCGTCGATCAACGGCTCTGATTTCAGCTCTTTTTGTGGCCGCTGCTCCTGACTTGAGGTTGCTGGAGATTCACATCGGGACCCGACTTACCCCACCCGAACCGTGGCGGCCAGGTTTCGCATGCGCCCCAAATTTTAGGGGGAGCAGGCGAGGTTGCAGATCCAGTGCACTTGGATCACCCGCGACGCCGAACCTTCCTCATCAGCGGGAAATCACGCAGGACAAGGAGCCTCCCCAGGCTCGTGAACTCCGCGGTTAAATCGAAGAGTTGGAGGAAACAGCGCACCAACGTAGGGAACTGTCTAACCGCCCGAATTCCATCATTTTGCGGATGTGGCGGATTCGCGTGTAACGGCCTCCCTCAATATCGTCGGCAGTCAAGCCCACAGTGCGATAAGCTTCATAGAGCTGCTGGGCTCCTTTCCGGACGTTCCATTGCGGCTGAAAACGGGGCAAAACTCGCCGAATCTTCCCACAGTCAACGCGATAGCAACGCTTATCCGGGCCTCCACCAGCCGCGTACTCAACACGGCAATTGGGCACTGTCTCCCTTACCACTTCAGCGATTTCTCGAATGCGATAGTTCTCCTCGGTCTGTCCCACATTGAACGTTTCGTTGTGGATGAGATGGAGGGGCGCTTCCAGGACGCGAATGACGGCCTGGACGATGTCTTCGATGTGAACGATAGGGCGCCACGGCGAGCCGTCACTCATGATGTATACCCGCCCAGTCGTCACCGCCCGTGCCACCAGGTCGTTCAAAACGATATCCGAACGCAGGCGAGGAGAAACACCGTACGCAGTGGCGTTTCTCATGCATGTCGGGCTGAAACGCTCATCCGCCATCTCCGCCAGCTCGCGTTCCACCATGACTTTTGAATCTGCATAGGGCGTGACAGGATTGAGAGCGGAGGTCTCGTCGTGGAAGATATCCCCCGCCGCGCCATACGTGCTACAAGACGAGGAAAAGACGAAGCGCTGAACCCCAGCCTCTTTTGCCGCCCTCGCCAGCCGCATGGATCCCGCATGATTGATCTCATAGGTGATCTCAGGATTAATGTCTCCCAGGGGGTCGTTTGATAATGCGGCAAAGTGCACGACACCGTCGAAGCCCTGAAGATCCTCTTTGGTGAGATCGCGAAGGTCCGTGTGCAGTTCAGGAATCTGTGCAGCAGGTTCTCCAAACTCGCAGCCAGCGAACAAATCGATATCCAGGCCAACCACATCGTGACCAGCCGCCCGCAACATCGGTGCGGCTATGGAGCCGATGTAACCCTTATGCCCAGTCAATAGTACTTTCATTCCCCGAGAGTACACGAACACGGCCCCCGGTACAATTCTTCCCGGCGCTTGGCGTCATCTCTTTGGGAACATGTTGAGCATGGTGGGAGCGGCGGCTCGCCGACGAATGGCATGCGCGGTTTGGCGCCATTACGGCTGCGGCGCTGCAGTGTGGAGATCGCCGAAGTCGGTATGCTAAACTTTCAGTTTTGCGGTTCAGGATAATGCAACAAAGAGCCCTCATTACGGGAATCACCGGTCAAGATGGTTCCTATCTTGCGGAGTTTCTACTCCAAAAAAACTATCGCGTTTTCGGGCTCGTCCGCCGCAGCAGTACGATCAACTTTGAACGCATCAAGCATCTTCAGGATGAGGTCGAGCTTATACCGGGCGACCTTCTTGACCAAAGTTCATTGATTACTGCACTGCAGAAAACCGAACCTCACGAGGTTTACAACCTCGCTGCCCAGTCCTTTGTCCCAACCTCTTGGAGCCAACCCGTGCTGACCGGGGAATTTACAGCGCTCGGGGTTACGCGCATGCTGGAGGCGATCCGGGTCGTTAATCCTGCGCTCCGCTTCTATCAGGCCTCGTCGAGCGAAATGTTCGGCATGGTGGAGGAATCGCCGCAGACGGAATCGACCCGATTCTATCCGCGTAGTCCTTACGGTGTCGCCAAACTGTACGGTCATTGGATCACTGTAAATGCCCGAGAGAGTTATGGCCTCTATGCCTGTTCAGGCATTTTGTTTAATCACGAATCGCCGCGTCGCGGTATTGAGTTCGTGAGTCGCCGAGTCACTTACAACGTGGCGCGGATCAAGCTAGGACTTCAAGATAAG
>DASXBH010000299.1:0-21120 GCA_036491775.1 Candidatus Acidiferrum sp. | reverse complement strand
GTCGGCTTCACCAACGGTATCGCCATCCTCATTGCCTCCACACAAATCCGCGACTTCTTCGGCATCCGCATGGAACACGTCCCCGGCGATTTTTTCCATCGCATGGCCGCCATCGCCGAAAATTTCAAATCACTCAACCCCACCGCTACCATCCTCGGCATCACGTCGCTAGCTGTAATGATTGTCTGCGCCAAATTCTTTAAACGCATTCCCGGCGCCATCGTCGTTTGCTTCGGTGCCACCGCCGCTGTCTATTTCTTTCATCTGCCCATCGAAACCATTGGTTCGCGATTCAACGGCATTCCCAGCGGACTCCCGCAGATTGCCATCCCCGCATTACAGCCGAAAATCCTGGTTCATTTGCTTTCCCCAGCAATCACCGTCGCGATGCTTGGCGCTATCGAATCCTTAATGTCCGCCGTTGTTTCCGATCGCATGAGCCACGACAAGCACAATCCCAACGTCGAACTCATTGCTCAGGGCGTCGCCAACATTTTCTCTCCTCTATTCGGCGGGCTCCCTGCGACCGGCGCCATTGCCCGCACCGCCACCAACGTCCGCGCCGGTGCAAAAACTCCCATCGCCGGCATCATTCACGCGCTCACTCTTCTCGCCGTGATTCTGTTCGCCGCGCCACTCGTCAAAAACGTTCCTCTCGCCGCGCTGTCCGGCATTCTTTTCATGGTCGCCTACAACATGGGCGATTGGGGCGAAATCCCCGAAATCCTCAAACTCACCAAGGCCGACATCACCGTCTGGGCGCTCACCATGTCGCTCACCGTCTTGACCGACCTCACCTTCGCCATGGAAGTCGGCATGATTCTCGCCGCCTTCATGTTCATTCGCAAAATTTCGTCCACTACCACCGTTTCCAAAGTTACCGACGACTATATCGAAGGCGGCCGCGTTCACAGCCTGCAAGACAAGGACATTCCCGAATACGCCGCCGTTTTCCGCATCCACGGCCCCTTTCTCTTCGGGGTCACTGACAAGCTCACCGAGATTACCGACACCCTGAATTCCCTTCCTCCCATCGTTATCCTTCGTCTACGCAACATGACCGCCATCGACGCCACCGGCATTGCCGCTCTCGAAGAACTCGCCGATAAACTCCAGGGCAGTGGCCGCACCATGCTCATGTGTGGCGCGCGCCCGCAACCCGCCGCACTCATGCGCGAAGCCGGCTTCGATCGCCACGTGGGCGCAGAAAATATTTGCGAAAACATCAGCGCCGCCTTGAAACGCGCCGAAGAAATACATACCCGCAACTCCCATTCCCTCACCAACGCGAGTCACGAACCCGTTTCCAAGTAACATTTACCTGAAAATCCTGTAATTCGCCCGATTGTCATTTAGAATTTGCCGTTCTGTAACATCCACGGCCTAGCCTCCCTACTGCTCGGTCCCCACTAGACCTGCAGTTTTCGAGCCGCACAATTAAGGAGAGGCCCATGAAAAAGAAGTTGCTCGCTATAGCCCTGTCGCTCGGTGTCGTCGGAGCTTCTGTCCCGGCCCCGGTGCGAGCGAATGATAGCTGGGAAGATCATAAAATCAAGCATGTGCTGCTAATCAGCATCGATGGCTTACATGCTCTGGATGTTTCCAACTACGTGGCGGCGCATCCCAATTCCGCCATGGCGGAACTCAGTTCCCACGGCATTACCTATTCGTTCGCGCGCACTCCGGCGAACTCCGATTCCTTCCCAGGTCTGCTCGCTCTGGTCACGGGAGGCTCCCCGCTGAGCCACGGTCTCTTCTACGATGTCAGCTATAACCGCAGCGTTTTCGATCCCACCAACGTTTCCTGCTCCGGACAGCCCGGTAACATGCAGGTCTACGACGAGAGCATTGACGTCTACAACTCTTCGAATGTTTCCGAAAACGTAATTGACCCCGCCAAGCTGCCTCGCTACATCGACGCCAACAACAAGTGCTCCCCGAAATATCCTCACAACGCCATGCGCGCCAATACCATCTTTGAAGTCGTCAAGGCCAATGGCGGCCGCACCGCCTGGGCCGATAAGCACCCCGCCTACGACCTGGTAAACGGCCCGTCCGGCAAGGGTGTCGATGACCTCTATACCCCCGAACTCACCAACGCGCCCGGTTTTGACAACACGGTCAGCGTGGTGTGCACGGTGCAGAACGACGAGCTCAAAGTTCAAGGGATTTTGAACGAGATCAAGGGCCTGACCCACGATGGCAAAACGCACGTCGGCATTCCCACCGTATTCGGCATGAACTTCCAGGCCGTCAGCGTCGGACAGAAGCTCGAAATCGACAACAAAGCTGGTGGCTGCACCGCCGATACCGATCCCACCATCAACAAACAACCGGGCGGCTATCTGGACGGTGCTGGCACCCCCACCGCCGTTCTTACATACGGCTTGCAGAAGACTGACGAAGCTCTGCGCGACATGATTCAGGGTCTCAAGGCGGCGGGCATCTACGACAGTACCCTCTTCATCGTCACCGCCAAGCATGGCCAGTCGCCCATCAACCCGGTGAAGACCAACAAACCCGGCCACTTTGCCGACTTAGTAGCCGCACTTCCCGGCGCGAGCACCGACCCTGCCGCCATCGCCATTGCCAACGCCAACGCGTGCGCAACCGGTCCGTGTGGATTCGTGCAGGACGACGACATCGCGCTCATCTGGCTGCAAGACCAGTCGCAAACCGGCATTGTGGCGAAATACCTGAACACCCACGCCAAGGAACTCTTCATTGAAGAAGTCATGGCTGGTCACGAACTCACTCTCAAGTTCAACAGCCCGCTGAAAGATCCTGCGACGCCGGACATCATCGTGCAGCCTATCTACGGCACCATCTACACCACCTCGACGGCAAAGAACGCCGAGCACGGTGGGTTCAGCTGGGGCGACACCAACGTTGGCCTGATCGTTTCCAACCCCAGCATCGAACACCGCACCGTCAAGACCCCCGTGGCGACCTCCGAAGTTGCCACGACAATCCTCAAGGTTCTGGGAATTGATCCTTCAGAACTCAGCGCGGTGCGTAAGGAAGGCACTCCGGTCCTGCCCTTTGCTCCCGAGGACGACGAAGACTAGACCGCACACAAAAACGCAAAACACAAAGGGCGCTCCGATTTTTCATGGGAGCGCCCTCAATTTTTTTCAAGTGACAATTTTGAGCGGGACGATTAGTGCGCGAATTGCACGCTGTCCATCATCGCGCCAAACGCCTTATCGAAATTCTGATATTCATCTCGCGGCGCAACACATACGAAGTAAACCAAACCTTCGGGACGCAGCACCGTTACCACCCAGTCCGTCTCCACTCCACCTGCTGGCGATTCGGTCTCCAAATACGTCGACAGCCCGGTCTCCCCATTCAGCGAAACCTCTTTAGACTCGCGCGTCACCTTCATGTTGCTGTTTTCCCGTTGCAACGCGTCCACCAGCTTCTGCGTTGCATCTCGCAAGGCATCGGAACCCTTGGGAGGTTTGCCTTTCATCTGCGCCACGCTGGCCATCACTCCATAAGCCAACGCCGCTTGGCCATTCCCGGTGTCCACCACGCCGCCTTCCGGAGCAATCGTCACACTGCTTCCCCGGCCATATTTTTTCCAGTTATCCGGATACCTCATCGAAAATATCCCGGCCTGCAAATCCACATAATTTTCCGATGGCGGACCAACCTTCACCGCGCCGGGGGCCGGGAACGTAACCTCTCCTCTGGCTGCGGCCGCCTGCTGCTTGCTCACCACCGGCAACGCCATAGCTTCGCGCTTGATCGCTTCAAATTCCGATGAATCGCGTTGCGCGCCTTCCGGCACGCCGCCCATCTTTTGAACTTCCTCCTGCACTCGCTCCAGCCGGTGATCTGGATTGGGATGATCCGAGAAAAACTGTGGCGGGTTCTTCTGCCCCGGCTCGGTGCTGAGCTTTTCGAAAAATGCCGCCAGTGCCCGCGGGTCGTAGCCGGAGTCATACAAAACCTGCGTGCCCATCACGTCGGCCTGCGTCTCCGCCCCGCGCGAATACCGCAGCAGCAAACTTCCCGTCGCAAATTGACCCAGCCCCCCAATCGCCGAGCCTGCCGAACCTCCCAGGATTCCACCTGCCGCCGACAGTATCCCGGTGAGGAGCTGCGCGTTCTGCGCCTTGGTCACCTGGTTCGTCCCATGCCGCAGGGCCACGTGCGACAGTTCGTGCGCCATCACTCCGGCAAGTTCCGCTTCATAATCAGAAACTTCGATCGCCCCACGATTCACAAACACAAATCCGCCCGGCAGCGCAAACGCATTTACCGCTTTGTCGTTTACACAATGAAATTCCCACGGATAGTCCGCGCCAAACGTATCCAGATGCTGGATGAGCCGGTGTCCCAGCTTGGTCAGGTACGCATCGATCTTCGGCGAATTGCACAATATAAGCTTTTGCTCCGCATCCTGTGCCGCCTTCCGCCCCAATTCAATGTCTTGCTGCGGCGTGAACCGGTTCGAGCCAGGCTTGAGAGCTGTGCGATCCGCAAACGCCCCAGGAGCAGCAATCAGCAGCAGAACCGAGAGGTAGCCCGCGTATCGAATTTTCTTCACTGCTACGCTCTCCATGAACTCCCTCTCCACATGCAGATGCGCCATCGCGCGTTGCGGTACGCCGTCTTGGAATTATAGGCAGGAGTCGCAAAACAAAGAAGAAGCCCAGACGGTTTCCCGCCTGGGCTTGGAGGGTGGGTCGACAGAAAAATCTAACGCGCGAGACGTGGTGCCGGTTCCGGCGACACTGGCACTCCGGGAGCATCTACCGGACGCCCGCCGCGTGCCTGCGAAACGCGTTGCGCCACAATGGGATCCGGACGGCGCACTGGCAAAGCTACATTTTCGCCTTCGCGTTCAAAACTTAAGTGATCTTGTTTGCCCGGACGATCGATGCAGATCAAATCGCCCAAATGCACCTGATCGGTCGCCAGCAGATTCGCCATGGGGTACACCACATGGCGCTCAATCGCGCGCTTCAAGTGACGTGCGCCATAGCGCTGGTCGGTACCTTCTTCGAGCAGAAAGTCGCGCCCGGATTCCGTCACGCGAAACAGGAACTGCCCCTTGGCGGTTTCCAGCACGCGCTGCTGGACCATCGACAGTTCAATGTCCAAAACCTGTTCAAGCTGCTTGCGCTGCAAGGGATGGAAGACCACCACCTTGTCCAGTCGATTCATGAATTCCGGAGAAAACTTGCGGCGAGCCGCTTCCACTGCCGTTCGCTCCACTTTTTGGTCCAGGTTGTCTTTCGGCTTGTCATCCGACTTGATGAAGCCGTAGCCGCCCGCCATCAATTCCGTAATTTCCCCGCCGCCCAGGTTCGAGGTCATGAAGATGACCGTCTGCGACAGGTCCACGCGGCGATTGTCGCCCAGCGTCAAGGTCGCTTTGTCCAACATGCCTAGCAGCAACTGCCACAGCGCGTCGCTGGCTTTCTCAATTTCATCGAAAAGCAGGAACGACAGCTTCAGTTTCTCAGAATGCGAAACTGCCAACGCTTCCTGGGTGATTAGAGGATGGGTTTCCCGGTGTCCCAAATAGCCTGGGGGCGAGCCAATCAGTTTGGCAATTTCGTGGGAGTGCTGAAACTCGGCGCAGTCTACCTTAATCACCATGCGCGGATCGCCAAACAGAATTTCGGCGGCAGCTTCCACGATGCGCGTCTTACCCGATCCGGTCGGTCCAAGGAACAGCAGGTTCCCCACCGGACGGCCCGGCGAGTTTAATCCCGCGCAAAATACCTGGTACAGGTCGACGAGCGCTTGCACGCCCTCTTCCTGCCCGACGATTTTCGACTTCAGCGCTTGGTGGAAATCGCGCGTGTCGTTGCTGCGGATGCTTGGATCCAATTGCTGGCGTGTCGCTGCTTTCATGGCGTCTATCCTTTACGGTGAGCCCCTCGCTTCACCGCTCTGCTTGGACGTCCAAGCTCGACAACGCCGCGTGAGCGACGCAGTCAGGAAACACAATGCATGGGGCGTGCCAATCTCGCCAGCAACATTGCAAATCGAAAAGACCATAGCTTCAACAACTTACAAAAATGGCCCGCCAGCCATCTGTCTCACGCGGTGAGACACCATGACAACTGTGCGCATTTTGAGAGCACTGCACCACATTGTGTCACTCCCTGAACGACAAAAAGGGGCGCACGTTGCCATGCGCCCCTCGTTTGCAAACTTCGTTGCGTGGCCTAGCGTTCTTTGTCTGTCTTTTTTCGCCCTTGCAGTGGTTGCCGGGCCGTGGCCGGAGCCGCTGCGGGAAGTGCCGGCAGAATCGTTGCCTCTTTAGCCAGCGTTTCGGCTGGAGCGTCCTTCCCCAGCCCATCTTCAATCGCGGGAGAAGCGCCAGCCGCCATGGCCGCTGCGCCTTCTGAAGTAATGATGGCACCCTCGCGCTCGCGCACGAAGGTCAATTCCTTATGTACGCCATCCCAGTCGATGCGCACCAGGTCCCCTAGTCGCACTTGTTGCGTCGCCAGCAGGTTGGCCAGCGGGTAAACCACAAACCGCTCGATGGCGCGCTTCAAGTGCCGCGCACCGTAACGCTGATCCGTCCCCTCCTGGAGCAGGAAGTCGCGGCCAGCATCCGTCACGCGAAACAGGAATTTGCCGGTAGCTGTGTCCAGCACCCGCTTCTGCACCAGGCCCAGCTCGATATCCAGTACCGCTTCCAGTTCGTTGCGTAACAGTGGCCGGAACACCACCATTTTGTCCAAGCGATTCATGAACTCCGGCGAAAACTTACGCCGGGCCGCTTCTACCGCAGTGCGTTCCACCTTCTGGTCGAGATTGTCTTTTGGCACGTCGCCAGACTTGATGAAGCCGTAGCCGCCCGAAACCAAGTCGGTAATGTCCGTGGCGCCCAGGTTGGAAGTCATGAAAATCACGGTTTGCGACAGGTCCACACGCCGGTTGTCACCCAGTGTCAGCGTGGCCTTGTCCAACATGCCCAGCAACAATTGCCACAACGCGTCGCTGGCCTTCTCGATTTCGTCAAACAGCAAGAAAGACAGCTTTAGCTTTTCAGTGTGATTTGCCGACAGCGCCTCTTGGGTAATCAGTGGATGCGTTTCCCGGTGTCCCAAATAGCCCGGGGGCGAACCAATGAGCTTGGCAATTTCGTGCGAGTGTTGGAATTCCGCGCAGTCAATCTTGATCACGGCGCGTGGGCTGCCGAACAAGATCTCCGCCGCAGCTTCGACGATGCGCGTTTTGCCCGAGCCGGTTGGTCCCAGAAACAGCAGGTTTCCCACCGGGCGCCCTGGTGAACTCAGGCCGGCAGTAAACACCTGGAACAATTCCACCAGCGCTTGCACGCCCTCGTCTTGACCAACGATCTTCGCGCGCAGTGCCCGCTGAAACTCGACCGTCTCAGCACTACGTATGCTCGGATTTAGTGATAAGTCCCCTGTCCCCATGACATCCTCCCCTAGCGTCCCCGGAATTCCGGAGCCGCCTGCCCAAACCGACCACCGTTCCGGCTCATTCGCTTCAGTCCGTCGGTACGCCCGAACTGATCGAGTTTCACCTGAATAGTGGAATGAAGAAGCCGCAACTGCACCAACAACTCCCGCGTTACCGCAGGCGATTCGGAAAGCCGCAGCACCGGCGGAAAAAAGTCCGCCAAATCCAGATTTAGGTCTCTTAGAGAATGAACGAGTTTCTGTACCGCTGGGGATTGAGGATCGGCCAGATCGATTTGGCTGTTCAGCTGTTCGCGCAGACTGCGCCAGTTGAGTTCTACGAAGGGGTGTTTTTTGCTTACTTGCTTTACGATTTCGTCGGTAATTCTCGCCCGCTCGCCGAGTCGCGCCAGGTGCAGTTGCTGCACTTTTCCGCCGCGGCGCACATTGTGCACCAGGTAGTAGGCATTTCCTTTACGTCGCACGAAAGCCATATCCGGACCTCGGCTTACTTGCTGGAAAAGTCTCGAGAGAGCTTCCCTGACTGTAGTGTAAGAACTTTCCACTACAGCCGTCAACTCTTTTAGATGCTGGCTGTGAATATATTCGACACACAATTTGCTCTTGAGCAACATCCTTGCCCACTTTCCCTCGCGCGCTTCATTCTTTTTTTTGCTGCATTCCATTTGACTTTCCTCTACGCGCTTTTCACTCTGTTTTTTCTGCGTCTATATTTTATTTAACACTTCATCGCACCGAAGGTCGCTCTCCTTGCTTTGTGCGCCCTTCCCCTTTACCATTTCGCCTCGCTATGACTTGGGATCCGGTTTATCAAGTGGTGCAACAAATTCCGCGCGGACGGGTTACTACCTATGGGGCGCTCGCCAAAGCTTTGCACCTGCGGGGCGGGGCGAGGACCGTAGGAAGAGCTATGGCGGCGACCCCATCTGGAAGAGGCATTCCCTGGCACCGAGTCGTCGGCGATCGCGGCAAACTCCTCATCCGCGAACCCATCGCTTCCCTGCAACGCAAACTGCTTGAGTCTGAAGGCATCACCGTTGTTGAGGCTCGCGTGGACCTCAAGGCTCATCTCTGGACGCCAGTAAGCGGAAAGAAAAAATCAGGGAAGAGTGGGAAACGTATTGCTGCGGCCAAACCCAGGGCCGCCAGATAATATCCATTAATATTCGTTGCGCTGAAATCGAATCTGGTTGCCCAGCGTAGTAATTCATGTCGGTCGGCTGCTTTGCTGTATACCGAAACGTGCGGCGCTGTCGCGACTGCGCTATCCTAGTCGTTCGCCTCTTATGCCTAATCCCATTCTGCAAGTAGACAATCTCGTCAAAAGGTACGGCGACCTCGAAGCGGTCCGCGGCGTTAGCTTCTCCGTCGAAGAAGGCGAAGTATTCGGCCTGCTTGGCCCCAACGGTGCCGGCAAGACCAGCACCATCGAGGTGCTCGAAGGTCTGCGCGTGCCCGATGGCGGCCGCGTTTCCGTCTGCGGCTTCGATCCCCAGAAGAACCCCAACGAGCTCAAGCACGAAATCGGCGCGGCTTTGCAGTCCACTTCCCTGCCCGAAAAAATTCGAGTCGCGGAAGCTCTAAACCTGTTCGCCAGCTTCTATCACCGCAAGCGCAAGCCGGAAGAACTTCTGAAACGGTTTGGCCTGGAAGAAAAGCGCAACGCTTTCTACAACCAACTCTCCGGCGGACAAAAACAACGACTGGCTCTGGCCATTGCCCTAGTCAACGATCCTAAAGTTCTTTTCCTCGATGAGCCCACCGCAGGCCTTGACCCGCAAGTGCGCCGCGAAATTTACGACATTATTGAAGAGTTAAAACGCGAGAAAAAAACCATCGTGCTTACCACCCACTACATTGAGGAAGCCGAGCGCCTCTGCGATCGGGTTGCCATCGTCGATCACGGTAAAGTGATTACCCAGGGCACGCCTCGCGAATTGAAGCAAAGTTCCGCCAACACCAATCGGGTCGAAGTTCGGCTGTCGCAACCCGTCGACACCGCCGCTTTGAAACAGCTCGATGGCGTTGCCGACTCCCGGGAGATTGCCGGCGCTTACGTTTTGCACTGCCCGCGCACCGCCCCGGCCATCGTCTCGCTGGTGAAATATCTGGAAGCTCAGAACAACGAACTGGTCGGCCTGGAAATCGTGACGCCTTCCCTAGAAGACGTGTTCATCGAACTCACCGGAAGGAGGTTACGCGATTGACAAACCTGGTGACGCTCACGCGTGTGCGAATGATGCTCGCATTGCGCAACAAAATGTTTTTCTTCTTCAGCGTAATCATGCCCCTCGGCTTTTTCTTTTTGTATGCCGGGGTCTTCGCCAAGGGCCGTCCTGATACAGTTCGATATTTTCTTGGCCCTATCCTCGCTCTGAACGTAATGGGCAGCTTCTGGGGATTGAGCGCCACACTGGTCACTTTTCGTGAACAGGGCATTCTCCGCAGGTTCCACGTGGCCCCTGTAACAGCGAGCGATATGTTGGCATCCAGTGTCCTGGCCAATTTTGTGCTCACACTTCCTACTGTCATCGTCATTCTCGGCCTGGCCCGCTTCGTCTATCACGTCCATGACTTCGGAAATATTCTCGCGGCATTTTTGTTTATCTGCGTCGGCACGGTGTCGTTCGGTTCCCTTGGACTGGTTGTCGCCAGCATCACCAACACCATGCAGGAAACTCAGGTCTTGAATCAGTTGTTGTGGCTGCCACTCATTTTTTTGTCGGGCGCTACTGTGCCACTTCCGGATCTACCTAAGGTGGTTCAGGGCGTGGCAGTTTTCCTGCCCGCCACGTTTTTGGTCACCGGGATCCAACAGGCTACGTACTTCTCAAAATCCAGTCTCGATCTCATCGTGTACATCCTTGCCTTGGCGTTTTGGGCCGTTCTTTCCTTTTTCGTCTCCTCGCAGTTGTTTCGCTGGGAGCCGGAAACAAAGATTCCTCGCAATGCGAAACTTTGGGCGCTGGCGACAATTATTCCGTTCGTGCTCTTGGGCTTTTGGGAGCACGGCAAAGGCAGCATGGTCGCCGAAGCGCAAGCCGCTTACAAGGCCGTCAATCAGCGTGCAAATGACCCGGCGCAGGAAGTACCGAAAAATTAACCAACTCTCGGACGCGCCATTTTGGCCCGCTACATTAAAAATTAACCGCCAATATGGTCGAGCTTTTTACAACTTGGTGTGACCGATTTTATTGACGCTCTTGGGACCCTGCCTTATTCTCAATTAGAGAGTCGACGCACGCCGCGGCTACCACGGGAGGATTTGCCATGCCGGTACAAAAGACCGAGAAAATCTGGCACAACGGAAAGTTCATCAATTGGGATGACGCCAAGCTTCACGTCCTGTCCCACGTTGTTGGCTACGGCTCCTCCGTCTTCGAGGGCATTCGCGCTTACGAAACTCCGCAAGGCCCGGCCATCTTCCGCGTGCAGGATCACATGCAGCGGCTCATCAATTCCGCGCGCATCTACCGCATGGAACTTCCCTACTCGGTCGAAGATTTCTCCAACACCGCATGCGAACTGGTCCGCACTAACAAAATGGGCGCGTGCTATATCAAACCGCTGGTTCTGCGCGGTTACGGCGAAGTCGGTGTGAATCCGCTCAACTGTCCGGTCGAATCCTACATGGCCTGCTGGGCCTGGGGTTCCTACCTCGGGCCCGACGCGCTCGCCAAAGGCGTAGACGTCTGCGTGAGTTCCTGGACCCGCATCGCGCCGAACACTTTGCCGGCCATGTCCAAGGCCGGTGCGAATTACATGAACTCGCAACTGATTCGCATGGAAGCTATCGTGAACGGCTACACTGAAGGCATCGCGCTCGACGCCGATGGCCACGTCAGCGAAGGCTCGGGCATGAACATTTTCCTGGTGCACAACGGCACAATGTACACGCCGCCGCTTGCTGCCAGCATCCTGCCCGGCATCACGCGCGATTCCATCACCAAGCTCGCCACTGATCTCAAGCTACCGGTCAAAGAATCCGTAATTCCGCGCGAGATGCTGTACATCGCCGACGAAGTCTTCATCGTGGGTACCGCGGTGGAAGTCACCCCGATTCGTTCCATCGACAAAATGGTGATAGGCAAGGGCTCGATGGGCCCCATCACTCGCAAAATCCAGGAAGAATTCTTCGCCATCACTAGCGGGAAAAAAGCCGATCACCACAACTGGCTAACCCACGTAAACGCGCCGGTAGCCGCCGCGCGCTAGTCGAGCACCGAAGATAAATCTGATCTCCTGGGTGGACCCATGCGTCAGGCACCGATTTGGTTTGAACGCAAGTTTGAGTTCACGTTTCCGGTCGAAGTGCTTCCGAATCTCTGCGCCCGTTTGCGCGGCACTCCAGCCAGACTCGAAGAAACGCTGCGTGGCCGCTCTCCAAGAATCCTGATCGCCAAACCTACGGAAAAATGGTCAGCCCAGGAACATGCTGGGCATCTGCTCGATCTTGAGCCGCTCTGGCTGACCCGAGTGGGCGACTACGTCGAGGCCAGCGATCAGCTCAGCGCGGCCGACCTTAACAATCGAAAAACGGAGGAAGCAAATCACAATGGTCGGCCGGTGCACCAGATTCTCGCCGAGTTTCGCGCCGCCCGAGAACAGTTACTGAGTCGCGTAGAGGAATTGGACCATTCGCTATTTGCGCGAGCCATTCCTCACCCGCGGCTGAAAACGCCGATGCGCCTTGTCGACCATTTATATTTCGTTGCCGAACACGACGATCACCATCTCGCAAGTATCTGGGAGCTAATCCACGCCGAGCCGCAGCTCTAGATTTCTAAAATCCTCTCGCTCCGCGCAGCGCCACACTTTGCATTTTAGAAAGTGTGCCGTCTTCCTTTCTGGCGTGCCCTCCCCTTTCCAGCTAAACTTCCTTTCGGTTCGGCTTTTCTGCTTTGCGTTGTACCACCGGCTCTGCCTTGGAGGCGCTTTCGATGTACAACCTTACCCAAAAGCTCACCGCTGAGTTCCTGGGCACCTTCGCCGTCGTCTTCTTCGCAGCGGGAGCCGTTTGCGCCGATTTCCACCTGCGCAATTCGCCCACCGGCGGCATTGGTCAACTCGCGCTTGCCCTCGCTTACGGCCTCACCTTCGCCATTATGTTCGCCGCGCTCGGCCACATTTCAGGCGGTCACTTCAATCCCGCCATCACCATCGGTTTCTGGGTGACCAAACGCCTTTCCACTCTCGACACACTTTCTTATTGGGCCGCGCAACTCCTAGGCGCCTCAGCCGCCGCGTTCCTGCTCAAAGTTGTCATCCCCGACGAGTCCTGGCGCAACGCCACTAACTTTGTGCCCGAACTTTTACGTGACTATCCCGGATGGGCCGGCATGGCGCTCGAGGCCACCGCCACATTCTTCCTGGTGCTCGTAGTGTTTGCCACGGTCGTCGATGAGCGCGCTAACTCGCGCTCCGTCGCGGCATTTGCCATGGGCCTGACCATCACCGTCGGCGTGCTCGTGGCCGGCCCGTTCACCGGTGCCGCGCTCAATCCAGCTCGGGCCTTCGGCCCGGCCCTCGCCCTGCGTCACTGGCTCAATCAACTTATTTACTGGGTCGGCCCCCTCGGCGGCGGCTTTCTAGCCGGCCTGGTTTACGATTCCCTTTTCCTGCGCCAACCCGACATCTAACTGCAATCGCGTTTTCCCTGTCCCCGCGCTCAGGTAACTACACCGCAACGCCCCAGCCTACGTGGCTTGTTGCCCCCTGCGGGCGGTGCTACTTTCAAGCTGGAGTTGAGTTCTTGCGGGGTGTTAGCTCATGGCTCTTAGCATTGATGATCTGTTGCGCCGCGCCGTAGAAAACAAGGCGTCCGACTTGCATCTGAAAGTCGGCAATCACCCCTATCTCCGAGTGGATGGCTTGCTCACTCCACTCACAGACGTCCCACGAATAACGCCGGAAGAAATGCTGTCGATGGCTTTCAGCATGATGACCAACCGGCAGAAACAAAAATTCAAAGAAACCGCCGAACTGGATATGGCCTATGGCGTCGCGGGCCTGGGACGTTTCCGTGTCAACGTATTCCAACAGCGCGGCAACGTCGGCATGGTTCTGCGCGTCATCCCCACCAAGATTCGCACCATCGAAGAGCTGAATCTGCCCACCGTCGTCACTAAAATTTGCGAAGAGCAACGCGGATTGGTTCTGGTCACCGGCACCACCGGTTCCGGTAAGTCGACCACGCTAGCCGCCATGATTGACCGCATCAACGCCAATCGTTCCGATCACCTGATTACCATCGAAGATCCGATCGAGTTCCTGCACCGCGATAAGCGCAGCTTCATCAACCAGCGCGAAGTGGAAGTCGACACCGCGAACTTTTCCACCGCTTTGCGCGCTGCTCTGCGTCAGGATCCCGACGTGATTCTGGTCGGCGAAATGCGCGACCTTGAAACCATTTCCACTGCTCTGCTCGCTGCCGAAACCGGTCACCTGGTTTTCTCCACCTTGCACACGCTGGACGCCACGGAAACGATTCAGCGTATTATCGCGGTCTTCCCGCCGCCGGAACAAAAGCAGATTCGTCTGCAGATGGCGGCCACGCTCAAGGCCGTCGTTTCTCAGCGCCTGGTGCGCCGCGCCGACGACAAAGGCCGCGTGCCCGCGGTCGAAGTCATGATCGCCACCGCGTACATCAAGGATTGCATCATCAATCCGGATAAGACACGCCTGATTCACGATGCCATCGCCGCGGGCACTTCGCAGTACGGCATGCAGACTTTCGATCAATCGCTCTTCGACCTGTACACCAAGGAACTCATCACTCTCGACGAAGCTCTCTCGCGCGCATCCAACCCCGACGAATTCAAGCTGCGCATCCAGGGTATTCGTTCCGCCGCCGACGCCGCCCGCGAAGAAATGGCCTCGCAAATGGCCGACTTCGAGCGCTTCGCCCGCAAATAGCTTTTCCACCAAGCTGCAACCCGTCAACTTAGAACTTCTCCTACAAGTGTGCCCGCGTGCTGCGATATTATTGCCCCGCCTCCAATTTCCTCCAAGGAGAGTTCCATGAACTATCCCTCGTGTGTCACCGGCCGGAGAAACTTCCTGAAGGCTTCCGCCGCGCTCGGCGCAGGCATTGCCGGTGCCGGCATGCTCGCGCCGCCCGCTTATTCTGACGATGCCGAGTCGACCATTGTTGGGCCGAAGAAAGGCTATTCGCCGCAAATCGGAACGCTGATCTCGGAGATGGCGTTCATGCGCTGGCAGGTTCTCGAGTCTGTGAAAAACATGACTCCAAAGGATCTGGACTTTCTCCTCGACGACAAAGCCAATCGCATCGGTGCACTGCTGCTACATCTTGTTGCCGTCGAAAAGTTCTACCAACTGAATACCTTCGACGCGCTCGGCGAGAAGCAAATTCCTGATTCCTGGAAAGAACAGTGGGGCATGCCCATGGAGCTGGGCGAACCCGCGCGCAAAGGCATTGTAGGCCACGACTTGAAATATTATTTAGACATCCTGAACGAGACACGCGAGAAAACTTTGGCAGAATTCCGGAAGCGCGATGATGCCTGGCTCATGTCCGTGGACAAGTCCTGGGGCTGGGGACCGACAAACAATTACTGCAAGTGGTTCCACGTGACCGAACATGAAGCCAATCACAATGGCCAGATTAAATTCCTGAAGGCTCGCCTTCCTGGCGCCAAACCGGCCAGCGAGTAAACGCCGCATTTTCGCGGACACAAAAGAAAAAGATCACCGTGGCTGGGCCGCCGGTGACCTTTTGTCCTGGTAGAAAAACAATCTTAGTTAAATCGTGCCGCGTTCTTCTCTACAAAATGTTTGTATTCCTCCGGAATGTCGTCCGTGGTGTAAATCGACCCGGTCGGGCAGATCGGCATGCACGCGCCGCAATCGATACATTCCGTGGGGTTCACGTAAAGCTGCGGCACGGTGGCAAAGTCCGCTTCATCCTTCGTTGGGTGAATGCAATTAACCGGGCAGGAATCGATGCAATGCTCGTCTTTGGTGCAACTATCGATGATCACGTAGGCCATGGCGAGTATCTCCCAATTAGGTGGGAGCAATCTGCATGCCACGCGCCGTTCTATTCGTAACCGATTGGTGCGGTGGGAATTAGCACGCAGGCGCGGACGGGCAAATCGGATTCCCTGCGTGATGTAGCGCACGCCCCTCTGGTAATCACGCACCGTCCGCTTCCTATAATCACCGCCCAGCGTGACCCTATCGTCATGAAGAGCGCGCCCTATGCGCTAGCAAGATTCTCAACCGCAACACATTTGCCCGAATGGAAGTAGAGACTCTTCGTCGATCCTCGAGCAGACGATTCCTGGGTGGCATGGGCAAGCATTCAAATGCGGACTAGCCTACCCCTATCCACTCGCCCCGAGTTCTTCTATGCTTGCTCCATGTTCGGCAAGCCGCGCCAACTCGAGACCGAATCGCAACTCTACGAGGCGGCCATCAAGACGCTGATGCGGCGCGCGCATTCCGTTCACGAAATGAAGAAGGCACTGGCCCGGCGCTGCGAAGACGAGAAGTTGGTCAAGACCGTGCTCGATCGCCTGAAGAGCAATGGCCTGATCGACGACGCGCGCTACGCCAAACAATTCGCGCGGAACCGAGCCCAATCCCGCAAACAGGGTGAATATCGTATCGCGCGCGATTTGCGCCAGCGCGGCGTCCCCGACAAGCACATCGAGAACGCGATGAAAGAAACGTCCGCGGAGTTCAATCCGTCCGAGATCGTGCGGCAACGCATCGACCGTAAGTTACGCCTGACCCGCGGCGAAATTGACGAGAAGAAACTTGCGTCGCTGTACCGTTCGCTGCTGCGCGCCGGATTCCCTTCCGACATCATCCGCAAAGAGCTGCACCGAGCCACGCAGGAAGAAATTCCCGAAGTGGAACTCGCGGACGAATCGTAACAGCATGTAGGCGATGAATATTTCCTGGTAATTGTGGGTATTTGAGCAAAGCAATGTCGGCACGCCGACAATTTCCACAGTTCGAACGCACAATCTGTTCGAACAAATTTCATCTCTGTAGCTCAGACCTTCAGGCTTGAGGTTTTTCGCAACCGGGCAACTCTCAACCTTCCGCCACACAACATAGTTGTCGACGTGAAGGACACCCTCACCTCTGAAGGGTGAGCTACAGAATTCATGCTCGTAATTCGTCCACAATTGCCGCGCTGCCACTGCCTCTGCGATAATTGTCTGTTTCCACCCATGGTGATACTGAGGCTGACGTGACCGGCAACGAAATACGCGAGAAATTTCTGCAGTTCTTTGAGTCCAAGGGGCATCGCCGCGTGCGCAGCTCTTCGCTCGTTCCCCACGGCGATCCCACGCTGCTATTCACCAACGCCGGCATGAATCAATTCAAAGATGTGTTTCTCGGGCTCGAAAAGCGCGATTATTCCCGCGCCACCACTGCCCAGAAATGTGTTCGCGCCGGCGGCAAACACAACGATCTGGAAAATGTGGGCTTCACCAAGCGCCACCACACCTTCTTCGAAATGCTCGGCAATTTTTCTTTCGGCGATTACTTTAAAAAAGATGCCGTCGCCTTCGCGTGGGAACTTGTCACCTCGCCACAGTGGTTCGGCATTCCCAAGGAGAAATTGTACGTAACGATCTTTGGCGGAGCGGAAATCGCCGCCGGCACCACTCTCGGCGTCGATGAAGAAGCCAAGAAATTCTGGTTGGAACACGTTCCTGCGGACCGCATCTTCGCGATTCCAGGCTTGAAAGATAATTTCTGGGCGATGGGCGACACCGGACCGTGCGGACCCTGCAGCGAAATCCACTACGACATGGGCCCTATCGCCTCAGAGTTGGGCCACGCCGACTGCAAATTTCCCTGCGATTGCGGGCGCTACGTAGAGCTCTGGAATCTGGTCTTCATGCAATTTAATCGCGATGCCAGCGGCACGGTAACTCCTTTGCCCAAGCCCTCCATCGACACCGGCCTGGGCCTGGAGCGCATCGCCGCCGTTCTGCAAGGCGTAATCTCCAACTACGACACCGACCTGTTCGTGCCACTAATCGATCGCGCTGCGCAACTTACCGGCGTCGACGAAAAAAAGGAACTCGCTGCGGAAGAGCAACGGCAATCCGCCGCATCCCTGCGGGTCATCGCCGATCACGCCCGCGCCACCACATTTCTGATTACCGATGGAGTGCTACCGTCCAACGAAGGGCGAGGCTACGTGCTGCGCAAGATCATGCGTCGCGCCATTCGCCATGGCCGTCTGCTCGGCGCGAACCAGCCATTCCTCTCGGAGATGGTTCAGACCGTGCGCCAGCTGATGGGCGGCGCTTACCCTGAACTGCTTGAGCCCGCCGCTGCACGCGTCCCTGAAATTGTTCTCGCCGAAGAAAATCGCTTCCGGCACACGCTCGACATCGGTTTGCGCAAACTGGAAGACGAACTGAAGCCGCTCGCGGGAAAAAATGGCGTTTATCCGGGGGAAAGCGCCTTCAGGTTGTACGACACCTACGGCCTGCCTGTAGACTTCATCATCGATGCAGCCCGCGACCTTGGTGTACAGTTCGACGAAGCTGGCTTTGAAAAGGCCATGCTGGAGCAGCGCACGCGCGCTCGCGCATCGTGGAAGGGCTCACACAAAGAAACAGCTAACCCCGCCTTCGCGAAACTTGCCGAAACGTTTCGCACCGCGCCGGATTTTTACTTCGCCACCACCGCCAAAGATTCCCGCGTCGAAGCCATCATCACCAAGCAAGGCTCCGTGGCGGAACTGAAAGCCGGCGAAAGCGGCGAAGTCGTTCTGGATCGCACCACCATCTACGCGGATTCCGGCGGACAAATGGCCGACACCGGCGGCTTCTACGATCCTTCCGGCCTACAACAAATCGCCGAAGTGACCGGCGCGTACTACCCGGTCGCCGGACTGATCGCGCACCGCGTCACCGCCAAAGAAATGTTGCGCGTCGGCGATCGCATCACGGTCATTGCCAACGCCGAGCGCCGTTCGCGCATCATGCGCAATCACACCGGCACGCACCTGGTCCACGCCGCGCTGCGCAACACTCTGGGCACGCACGTAAAGCAAGCCGGCTCACTGAATGCGCCGGAACGGCTGCGTTTCGACTTTTCGCACTTCGCTCCCGTCGATCCCGAAGAACTGCGCGACATCGAGCAGCAGGTCAACGACGAAATCCGCCTGAACACCGACATGCAAACCGGCATCATGTCGCTCGAAGAAGCTCTGAACTCCGGCGCCCTGGCCTTCTTCGGCGATAAATATCCCGAGAGCAACGTCCGCGTGGTGACCATTCCCGACCCTCGCGCGCCACGCGGCTTCTACTCCAAGGAACTCTGCGGCGGCACCCACGTCCATAAGGTGGGCGACATCGGCCTGCTGAAAATTGTCAGTGAAGAATCCGTGGCGGCGGGAGTTCGCCGCATCGAAGCGGTCACGGGCATCGGCGCCCTCGAACATTACCAGCGCCAGGCACAGACCCTGCGCGAACTGGCCACCCACCTCAACGTGGGTGAAGATTCCCTGCTCGCCACGGTCGAAAAGCTCTCGCAAACCGCCAAGCAACTTGAAAAGGAACTAGGCGAGCAAAAGCGCAAAGGCGCCTTGAACCAGCTCGATGACCTCTTCGCCCAAGCTCGCACCGTCAAAGGCGTCAAGGTTGTGGTAGGTGAGGTTTCAAACGTCGACCGGGAAGGTCTGCGCCAGCTGGTAGATTCCCTTCGCCAAAGGCTAGGCTCCGGCGTGGTCGTCCTGGGTATGCCGGAAGACGGCAAAGTCGCCCTAATTGCCGGAGCGACTAAGGACCTCACCCCTAAGGTCCATGCTGGCAAGCTGATACAGGCCCTGGCCAAATTGGTAGGGGGTTCGGGCGGAGGAAGGCCCGATTTAGCGGAGGCTGGCGGAAAAGACACAGCTGCCCTAAAAAGTACCTTGGAGGCTGTCCCCGGCCTTCTGGAACCCTTGTTATAATTCTGGCAGCGCTAGAAGCGTGCCTCACAAGTGTTGCATTCCGCTGCACTTGCCCGTAGGCTAGGCTTCCCTAGAAACACCAATTGATGCGGCTCTTTGCTCCACCCAGGGTGCCCCGCACATGAACGCAAACACTCGATCCATGCCTCGCCCAAGGCTCATTCTTCCAAGGCCTAATCTCGTCTCCATTCGATTCGCAATTGCGTTTTCCCTCATGGTGTTAGGTGCCTCGTTCGTTGCGCAAAAAGCACAGGCGCAGATTACTTCCGCCACCAACATTGACGGTCGCCGAGTCTTCGTTAACGCCGATCCGCCCGTCTTAGTGAAAATGAAAAACATTGGGAATTTGAATGCCTCAACGACTCCTAAGAACATCTACTTAGGAGGAGGGGAGATCTCCTTCATGAACGCGGGGCAGAACCGCGCGGCGCTGAGCATCGACCGCGATGGCGTGGAAAAGATTGTCAGGGAAGCCGCACAGCGCCACAACGTCGATCCCGCCCTGGTTCGCGCGGTAATCGAGACCGAGTCTAACTTCAATCCTGCCGCACATTCGCGCAAAGGTGCGCTGGGCTTGATGCAACTCATCCCAACGACCGCCAGCCGGTTTGGCGTAAATGACGTGTTCAACCCGCAACAGAACGTCGACGCCGGGGTTCATTATCTCAAGACGCTACTGGAACGATATAATGGCAACCTCGACTTGGCGCTTGCGGCGTACAATGCTGGTGAAGGGGCTGTGGACCGGGCCCATGGTGTGCCAGCCTACCGGGAAACCCGCAATTACGTGCAGAAGGTCCAGAACGCGTATTTCCGTCCCGGCTCCGGCCGATTGGATAATGCGTTCGTCAGGCCGAATCCGATTCGCCCACAAACGGATGTGAACGGAAGAATTGTTTTTACGAACGAGTAAGTAAGAGCGAAGCACGCGGTCAAGTAGCAGTCGGGGGAAGTTGCAGTCGGGTTTTCGTTTGGGGGAAAGCAGCGCAGTATGATTTGGGGCCGTAAAGATTTCCACATGAGTTTCGCCCGCGTTTCGCTGGGTTTCACCCTGCTTGCTGTTTTTTTGCTTCCCGGCCTCACCCGCGCCGCCACCGCGAATAACTCCATGAAGCGTGAAGCCGCCAGCGCGCAATTTGCTCGCGCTGAAGAAATGCGCGCCGTTTTGAACGCCAAGCCGTGGGACAAGCGCACCCTTGCCGATTACAAAAAAGTTTCCGTCTGCTATCAGCGCGTTTATATGATTACCCCGCGCGCCATGGAAGTCCCCGACGCGTTGCTGGCCGTCGCTGAACTCAACACCGAAATGGGAGATCGCTTCGGGCGGAGTTACTACGAGGCCGCCGCCGAAGCTTACCAATTCCTGATTCGCGAATATCCCAGCAGCAAGTATGTGCAAGACGCGCAGCTGCGCATGGCCAAGCTGCAAAAAGATCAGTTAGGCGATCCAGTTGCGGCGACCAAGACTTACCAGGATTTTCAGAAAAATTATCCGCACTCGCCGCGCAAACGCGAAGTGCAGGAAGCCCTGGCGGAATTGGCGCTGCAACGAAACACCGAGTCTGGTGATGCCACCACCAAGAATGGTGGATCGGCTCCGGCTGCTTCCAACGTAGCAGCGCCGAGGGCCGAGAGCGCCGCAGTCGATACCAAAACCGTTATCAGCGGCGGCGAAGACACCAACACGGGCGCCGTACCTCGCGTGCAAAGAATTCGCACCAACGTGACGCCCGACAGCACCGA
>DASXBH010000298.1:0-4449 GCA_036491775.1 Candidatus Acidiferrum sp. | reverse complement strand
GCGAGCATCTCGCATAATCTGAAAAATCCGCTGGGCTCGATCAAGACGATTTTGCAGGTGCAGATGGAGAGTGCGGAGCTGCCGGAGACGATGCGTCAGGAAACACAGATGGTTCTAGAGGAGATCGCGCGGCTCTCGGCGAAGCTGAATCAACTGCTGCAATTCAGCCGTCCGGGGATACGAAGTACAAGCGGGAGCAGTGTGTGTGATGTTGGGGAAGTGGCGGAGCAGGTGGTGAGCGTGTTTCGGCATGAGGCGGAAGAAAAAGGGGTGGCGTTGGAACTGGAGAGTGGGTGCAAGAAGTGCGTGGTGGCTGCGAATGCTGAAGCGATGAACGACATTCTTTCGAACGTGGTCTTGAATGCGATTGAGGCGGTGGATCGCGGCGGGCACGTGCGGGTGAAGCTGCAGAGTGAAGATGGCGTCTGCCGTCTGGACGTGGCAGATGATGGGCCGGGGATACCGGAAGCGGTGCGCAGCAAGATTCACCAGCCATTTTTTACGACGAAGCCGCGTGGAACGGGATTGGGATTGGCGATTGTGCAGAGGCGACTGGAAGAAGTGGGTGGCACGCTGGAAACGAAGAGTCCGGTGAGTGAGGCTCGAGGATCGCTATTCCGCATTACGATCCCAGCGAAGGGAATTCCTTCATGAAGACGATATTGGTTGTGGATGACGAACCGGCGGCGCGGTATGCGTTGAAGAGGGCGTTGGAGAGCCGGTATCGGATCTTGGAGGCGGATTCTGCGGCGGCGGCACGGTCTACGCTGGCTTCGGAAGTTCCGGAGTTGCTGCTGCTGGATGTAGTGCTTCCTGGCGAGGATGGAATCTCGTTTTTGCGGTGGCTGCGGGAGCAGGGCAATGATTTGCCGGTGCTGATGGTGTCGGCGCTCGACACAGCGAGAACGGCGGTGGAGGCGCTGCAGTTGGGCGCGGCGGATTATCTGGTGAAGGGATTTGAGCTGGAGGAGTTGCGGCAACGGGTGGAGAACTTGCTCCGGGTTCAGGGACTCGAGCGGGAAAATGAATCGCTGCGCCGACGGCTGGCAACCGAAGGGCAATTTGGGCAGATGATTGGACGTTCGGCGGCGATGCGACGGGCGTTTGAAATGGCGGACCGCGTGGCGCCGACGGATTCGACGGTGCTGATTCTGGGAGAGAGTGGGACAGGGAAGGACTTGCTGGCACAGGAAATTCACGCGCGATCGCCGCGGAATGGGCGAGCGTATGTGACGGTAAATTGTGCGGCACTGCCGGAGACGCTGATTGAGTCGGAACTGTTTGGATATGAGCGGGGTGCATTCACAGGAGCGGCGCAGCAGAAGAAGGGGCGATTCGAACAGGCGTCGGGCGGGACCTTATTTCTAGATGAGATTGGGGACATGAATCCGGTGACGCAATCGAAAGTGTTGCGGGCATTGGAGAATCGCACGGTGGAGAGGCTGGGCGGAACGCAATCGATTCCGGTGGATGTGCGGGTGATCAGCGCGACGCACCGGAATTTGCCGCTGGCGATCCGCGATGGAAAATTTCGAGAAGATTTGTTCTACCGTTTGCGGGTAGTGACGATTGAATTGCCACCGCTGCGTGCCCACAAGGAAGATATTCCGCTGTTGGTAGAAGCGTTTCTGCAGTTGCACGCCGCGCGGCTGGGGAGAAAGGCGCGACTGTGTAAGGAAGGGCATGACGCGCTCGTGCGTTACGACTGGCCGGGAAATGTTCGCGAATTGAAGAATGCGTTGGAACGAAGCATGGTGCTGAGCCGCGGCGAAGAAATTGGGATTGGGGATTTGCCGGACGAGGTGGCGAAGGGTTCTCCGGTGATTCCGAAGAGTGGGGTCGACGGATCGGATCACGGTTTAAGCGAGACGGATTTTCGCGAGGCTAAAAGGAAATTCGAGATTGCGTACTTACTGCGGCAACTCGCGGCGCATCGCTGGAACATTTCGCGTACGGCGGCGACGATTGGACTGCATCGGCAGAGTTTGCAGGAGAAGTTGCGGGAATTGGGAATACGGCGTCCGGGTCTGGATGTGGTGGAGGACGACGAATGAGATTGGTCGGTTACGTACAGGCAGGGGGAAGCAGCACGCGGTTCGGTAGAGACAAGGCGCTAGTGGAATTGCAAGGGAAGACGATGTTGGCGCGGACGACGGAACTACTGTGGTCAGTGTGCGAGGAAGTGAAGACTGTTGCCGCTAGTGGAAAATACTCGCAAGATTCAGCGGGGTTCGTCGAAGACCGATGGCCTGGAGAAGGCCCGTTGGGGGGAATACTTTCGGCGTTGCTGGAGACCCGGAGAATAACGGATGAGCCGATGTGGTGCTTGATTGTGAGCTGCGACATGCCTTTTTTAAGCAGTGTTTTTTTGGGATTGTTGAAGGAACGCGCGTTCAGCAGTGGCGCCAAGGTGGTGGTTCCGGAGTCGGAGAATGGACTGGAACCGCTGTGCGCGTGTTGGCGAAGCGATGCGGCGCTGGAGATTCACACAATGTTCGATGCGGGGTTGCGCAAGGTGAGTGAAGCTATGAAACGCTTGCCGATGGAAGTGCTTGACGAGTCGGTCTGGAAACGATTTGATAGCGACCAGCGCCTTTTCTGGAACATGAACACGCCAGCAGATTTTGAGGAAGCACGACGGATTTTTGACGAGCGAGCACGATGAGCGAGAGCATGCACGACGAACGGATGCGGAAAGACTTTGGCGCGAGTGGATCCGCGGAGAATTATTTTGAGTTTCGCGATGTGTGCAAGTCGTTTGACGAGCGAGTGGTGTTGAATGATGTGAGTTTTGCGGTGAAGCGCGGGCAGACCTGCGTGATCATGGGGCGGAGCGGCGTTGGGAAATCGGTGTCGTTGAAGCATATTTTGGGATTTCTGAAAGCGGACTCGGGGCGGATCTTCATTGATGGGCAGGATGTGACTGATTTTTCGGAAGCAGGGTTTGGGCCGATTCGAAAAAAGGTGACGATGGTGTTTCAATCGGGAGCGCTATTCGACTCGCTGACGGTCGCGGAAAATATTGCGTTTCCGATGGAAGATTTGCCCGGGCTGACCGCCGAAGATATCGACGCATACGTAACGAAGTTCGCGAAGATGTTGGAGGTGGAAGAGGTGCTGGACAAATTGCCCAGTGAACTTTCTACCGGAATGAAGCGTGCGGTGGCGATTGCGCGGGCGCTGGCGCAGAATCCCGAGGCGTTGCTGTACGACGAACCCACCACGATGGTTGATCCAATTATGGCGGGACACATGGGGGACCTGATTTTGCGGTTGAAGGAAATATTTCATAAGACGTCGGTGGTGGTGACCCACGACACGCATCTGGCGAAACGACTGGCCGACACGGTGGTTTTCCTGCAGGAAGGTAAGGCAGAGGTGTTCGATTCGTGGGCGGCATTTGAAAATTCTCCAGACCCGCTCATCCAGAACTTCCGGATGCAGGATGAACTGATTCCAGAACTGGACGTGACGTTGTGAGCGTTGCTGCCGAGCCTGCCGTAGTGGTAGCCGATCCAAAATCACAGTTACGCAAGACAATGGGTTTCTGGGATGTTTTGCTGTTCAACATCGCCACGGTGCTGGGGCCGCGATGGGTAGCGGCGGCGGGACACAACGGAACGTCTTCGATCAGCTTGTGGGTGCTGGCCGCGGTTTTCTTTTTTGTGCCGGGCGCACTGGTGATTAACGAACTCTCTTCGCGATTTCCGGAAGAAGGCGGGTTGTACGTTTGGGCCAAGGAAGCGTTTGGAGATTTCCACGGATTTGTGGCCGGGTGGACGTACTGGATTTATACGGTTTTTTATTTTCCGGGATTGTTGCTGGCCAGCGCATCGATGAGCGCGTACGTCATTGGGGAAAAGGGCGCGGCGCTATCGCAAGACCGGACGTTTTTGTTGAGCGTGTCGCTGGGACTGCTATTTGTGGCGGTGCTGCTGAACATCATCGGACTGAATATCGGGAAATGGTTGCAGAATGCGGGCGGGGTTGGGACGTACATTCCGCTGCTGATGCTGGTGGGCATCGCGGCGCTGGTTTATTTCCGCAGCGGGTCGGCGACGCATTTTACCAGGGCGAACATGATGCCGACGTGGGACTGGGACACGGTGAATTTCTGGTCGCAGATTGCGTTTGCGTTTACCGGACTGGAATTGGTGTCGGCAATGAGTGAAGAGGTACGGAATCCGCGGAAGACACTGCCGCGGGCGGTGTTTGGCGCCGGGGCGATGATCGCGCTGATTTATATTGCGGGCACGTTTGCGATTTTGACGTTGGTGCCTGCTGGCGATCTCGATCCGAAGAGTGGCGTGTTTCACGCGATTACGTTCGGGTCGATTGCGTTACGCGTGGGTTTCCTGGGAATTTTGGCGGCGATACTGGTGACCGTTGGCAACGCGGGTGGCGTGGGCAGCACGGTGGCGGGGATCGCGCGCGTGCCGTTTGTGGTAG
>DASXBH010000297.1:0-8740 GCA_036491775.1 Candidatus Acidiferrum sp. | reverse complement strand
GCTGCAAAACGTGAAAGCGGGCCGCGGCGACTTGAAAGGTGCCCGGCGTTTAACCGTGTTTGTGGTCGCGGTGGGAATGGTGAATTGGGTGCTCCTGGCACATCACGTCGCTTCCACAATGGAAAGCGTGCTGTTCATTCTTGCGCTGAGCGTCAGCCTTTTTTGGGGCATGGTGACGTGGCTTTTGTATGCGGCGCTTGAGCCGTATGTGCGCAAATACTGGCCGAATACGCTGATCTCGTGGTCACGTATGCTTTCCGGTCAATTTAAGGATCCGGTTTTCGCGCGCGACGTTTTGTTGGGCACGCTCTTCGGTTTGTTGTCCGCGTTGTTGGAACAACTGCAGCCGTTCGTTGAATCGTGGCTCGGTAAAGCGCCGGGGCGGCCGATAGGATTGAACAATACATACGCCTTCGAAGGATTGCGCGGCGGCATCGCCACGGTGCTCTCTCAAGCTTCCTTTTCCTTTTCCAGCGCGCTGCTCATTTTCTTTATGTTTTTTATTTTGCGACGCATTTTTCGAGTTGACTGGCTCGCGGCTGCCATCATGTCGCTGATTTTTTGTCTGCCCAGTTTGGGAGCGGCCAATCCATTGATCGATGCGCTGTTCACCGCGCCATTCTTCCTGGCGTACCTTTACGTGCTTCAGCGGTTTGGACTGGTAGCGCTTACCGTTCTGTATTTCATTGATCAACTGGCGGACACTATGCCGCTCGCTACCCCGCTTGGCGCCTGGTGGACGGAAGGTGGCGTGGTCGCGATGATCGCGATCCTGGTGGTGGCCGTTTATGCTTTTCACGTTTCACGCGCTGGAAAGCCGATCTTTGCCGGAGACGCGCTGGAATTTTAGTGCGCGCGTTCTGGCTTCGCGTTTGGTGACGGATGCAGCACGGATTCTGCGACATGCGATGTGAGTGATTCTAAATCGGTGAGTGTGCGGCTCGCGGCCAGGCGCGCTTTTTCCAGGAACGAAGAATCCAGCATGAACGCGCAGCGATCGACGAACGGGTGATTCGCGGCCTCAAATGGCTTTCGCGCGCGTTTCGGTGCCCCCACTCGCTGCAGAATTTCTTCGTACATCTGCAAATCTGATTGGAAGTCTAGCGCGTCGCTTACGTTCCAACGCTGCTGCCGGGTTAACGCCGCTACATACTTCTGACGGAACGCCTTGGCTTCTTTGCGGGTCATCGGAGCGGGCTTGCGCGCGCCTTGGCTTTGCGATGCGCCGCCCATGCTGAGAATTTCGATGGCCCGCGCCGATGCCGCGAGCAGCGCTTCCCGCTGAATCAGTCCCAGAAGGTCTTTGTACAATCCGGCGTGGACTTGAAGTCCGTAGCGTCCGTGTTCAACCACATAAGAGTCCACGAAGCGAGGGACGAGGCGCTCCTTCACCAACGTTTCACTCAGTTGCTGCGCCAGCGTTGCAGCCAAATCTGGCGCGGCACTCTTTGGTTTGAAGGTGGAGGCCATCGTAAAGCCCCATGGTAACAGCAGTCGCACGAATTCTTGTCTGTACCAATGGCCGGGCTACACAAAAAAGAAAAGCCCGGCAAAATAACCGGGCTTCTCTTGATTCATTTCATGTAGTGGCTTGGCCAATACGGCCGAGCCTGGTTGGTCTTAGTGGATCGCTCGAGGTGAATCGCCTACCCCAGCCTGTTGCGGCTCGGGTTCGGGCACCACTGGAGCGACAGGGTCCTTCTCCAGCGCATTTTCCAGCACCTCATCCAGCGTGCGGACGTAGGTAATCTTCATGTCGCCGAGAATGTCCGGCGGAAGATCGGCCACAGCGTTAGGCTCGTTGTCCGCGGGCAGGAGCACATGGGTGATTCCCGCTCGCTTCGCGCCCAGCACTTTTTCCTTCACGCCGCCGATGGGCAGAACGACTCCGGAGAGAGTCATTTCTCCTGTCATCGCCAAGCGATTCTTAATCGGGCGATTCGTCAGCAAGCTGACCAACGCGGTTACCATCGCCGCGCCCGCCGACGGGCCATCCTTTGGCACCGCTCCGGAAGGAACGTGGATGTGGATGTCCTGCTTGCGGAAGAAGTCTGGGTCGATGCCATAGCGCTCGGCATTGGCACGAGTCCAGGTCAGGGCGGCGGTCATCGATTCCTGCATGACCTCACCCAAATGTCCGGTCATCGTGAACTGCTTGCCTCCGCGCATACGGCTCGCTTCGATGAAGACAATGTCTCCACCGACTGGCGTCCAAACCAAGCCAACGGCGACGCCTGGCTTCTTCACGCGCTCTTCCACTTCCCGCTCAGTGCGGTATTTGGGAACGCCCAGGAATTCACGAACCACTTCGGGCGTGACCACCATCTTCTCGGTCTTGCCTTCGGCGATTCGCCGCGCCTGCTTGCGCACCAGAGTCGCGATTTCGCGTTCCAGATTGCGCACGCCTGCCTCCCGCGTGTAACTGTGGATGATTTCCCGCAGCCCTTCTTCCGTGAACTCGAGCTGTTCGCCTTCCTTGATTCCGTGCTCCGTAGCCTGTTTGGGGATCAAGTACTTCTTGGCGATGTGGATTTTCTCTTCACCGGTGTAGCCGGGAAGTTCGATGATTTCCATGCGGTCGCGCAGCGGCTCCGGGATGGGATCCATCCAGTTGGCCGTGGCGATGAACGTGACCTTCGAAAGATCGAAAGGCACATCGAGGTAATGATCGCGGAACGATGAGTTCTGCTCCGGGTCCAGGACTTCCATCAGCGCCGAGGAAGGATCGCCGCGAAAGTCGCGTCCCAGCTTGTCGACTTCATCCAGCATCATGACCGGATCATTGCTCTCGGCACGCTTCAGGCCTTGGATAATCTGGCCCGGCAGAGCGCCGATGTAAGTGCGACGATGTCCGCGGATTTCCGCTTCGTCGTGCATACCACCCAGGGCGATGCGCACGAACTTGCGTCCCAGCGAACGGGCAATCGATTTGCCCAGCGATGTTTTACCAACGCCCGGAGGTCCGACGAAGCAAAGGATTGGCCCCTTCATGCCTGGCTGCAATTTCTTGACCGCCAGGTAATCCAAAATGCGTTCCTTTACCTTCTGCAAGTCGTAGTGATCCTCGTCGAGAATCTCGTGAGCTTTGGTGATGTCGATTTCCGCGCTTCCCGAAGACTTGCTCCAGGGCAGCGAAGTCATCCACTCCAGATAGGTTCGCGAGACCATGTATTCCGCGGAAGCCGGAGTCATTTTCGCCAAGCGTTTCAGCTCGCGTTCGCACTCCTTCTTCGCTTCGGGAGTCATGCCTGCTTCATCAACCTTCTTGCGCAGTTCCTCGATTTCCGCTTGCGCGTCGTCGATCTCGCCCAATTCCTTTTGAATCGCCTTCATTTGCTCGCGCAACAGATATTCGCGCTGGTTCTGGCTTACCTGCTCCTGAACCTGCTCGTTGATCTTGCTGCGGAGCTCCAAGACCTCCAGCTCCTTGGACAGTTCGCGGATTAGAATTTCCAGACGCTTGCGCACGTTGGACGTTTCAATCAGCTCCTGCCGCAACAGTGTGGAAAGGCTTGGCAAGGTTCCGGCAATGAAGTCGGAAAGCCGCGAAGGATCGTCGATGTTCATCGCCACGTTTTGCAAGTCATCTGAAAGCTGCGGCGAGTGACTCACCACATCCCGAAACAGATCTTGCGCGTTGCGTTGCAGAGCCTCGAGTTCGTTATCTTCCTCTCCCAGGATGTCCGGCTCGGCCGCTACCGTTGCGCGGAGGAACGGGCGAAGCCCCAGAAGCTCTACGATATGAAATCTCTGCAAACCTTCCAGGAACACCACGACATTGCCATTCGGCATCTTTACCGTCTTGTGGACCTTTGCCAGTGTTCCTACCTTATGGAGATCGGCCGCGGCGGGGTCTTCGACCCGCGGGTCAAGCTGGGCTACGACGCCCAGCAATTTCTCGTCGCCGGTCAGTGAATTAACGAGCGCCAAAGAGCTCTCCCGCCCAACCGTCAAGGGCAATACTGCTCCTGGGAAGAGCACCGTGTCCCGAACCGGAAGGATTGGCAGGGTTTCTGGCACCACATGTTTTTTGTCAGCCATTTAGTTTCCTCAAATCCAGCGGAAGAAAATTTCCGCCATGGAAGGTTTAGATGCAGCAGTTCGGAAAAGGGTGCCTAATGCTGTAGTGCCCAAAGGCAACAAGTTTTAGTGTGTGACACTCACATTATAATAGATCTCGGGCGCTTCGCAAAGTATCTCTGTAATCTGTTCTTTATCATTAGCTTGCAAACATACACTTTGGACTAAATTCACCTAACGTAGCTTTATCGGCTAACCTTGCTAAGAGGATAGTAAGCCCGAACCAGAGCTTCGGCTTCTTCACGAGTTTGAATGGTACCCTCTAGTTGCGCGTCTTCAATGGCGCGTAGCATGGACTGGAAACTCGGTCCGGCGCAATAGCCCATATGCTGTAAGTCATGTCCCGATAACAATCGAGGGGGGCGTACCTGCTCCTGAGGCGTTTCCTCGATGAACTGTCGAACCGCGCTGTACGCATCGAGATGCCCATGGCTCGACAGGCAATCCAGACGATGCAGCTCCAAGTGCTCCGCAAAGCGTGGGAGCCGGACAAAGCGTTTCAAAGTGGACTGGCGCATCCGGCCCACATCTTTGAATTTCATGTGATTAGCGACCAGAGCGAGTATCTGCTCCGTCTCGTCGTTTGAAAAGCGCAATCGCTGGAGGATTTCCTCAGCCATAGGGATGCCGACTTCGACATGTCCATCAAATCGAATGCGATCCCCGGTTATCGAGGCCGGCCGAAACGTTGGAGGCTTGCCAACGTCGTGGAGAAGAGCGCCCCACGCCAAGGTGGTCGACGTGTGCCGCTGCAAACCTTCCAGCAGCATCAGGGTATGGATCCAGACATCGCCTTCCGGGTGAAATTCAGGCGGTTGCGCCACGCCTTGCATCGCCGCGATTTCTGGCAAGACTTGCTGCAACAATCCCGTCGCATGCAGCAGCTCGAACCCGCGGCGTGCGGCGCCTTCGGTCAGCAACTTGGTTAATTCCTCGCGGATGCGTTCCGCCGACACTGCACTGCGGACCTGGGGTGCGAGCTGCTGGATCGCGGCCAAAGTTTCTGGTTCGATGGCGTAACCAAAGCGCGCGGCAAACCGGACGGCACGCAGCATCCGCAATTTGTCTTCGGTGAACCGCCGCTTGGGATCGCCAATCGCTCGAATAAGCTTGTTTTGCAGGTCGGTGCGCCCGCCTACATAGTCCAAAACTTCGCCGGTATCGTGGCGCATCAGCAAGCCATTGATAGTGAAGTCTCGGCGCGAAACGTCGTCCTCGGGCTTGAGCACGTAAACGACCTTATCGGGATGGCGTCCGTCGGAATAGCCGAGGTCGGAACGAAACGTGGCGACTTCCACCTTGTGGCCATCCCCGGGAACCAGTACAACGCCAAATTGCGCGCCGACGGCAATGCTCTCTGGGAAAAGTCCCGTCACCTGATCGGGCGTAGCATCAGTGGTTACGTCGTAATCCGCCGGTTCACGCTCAAGAAGTATGTCGCGCACACATCCACCCACCAGCAGCGCCTGGTGCCCATGCTGCTGTAGAGTGTCGCAGATCGAGTTGGCCAGTTCCCGCGGAGTCACCGAGTGATTATGCGTCAGCCGACGCCCTCCCTTTATTTAAGATTACCGGAGACGGCGTAGAGGTTACTTGCAGCGCAGAACGAGGCAGGTTATGTCGTCGGATTGATGCGTGGCGCCGACAAAGTCGCTGACGCTGGCCATCAAGTACTTCAGGGTCTCGCTGGCCGGCACAACCGGCATGGAATGGATGACGTTTATCCAGCGCGGGTCGCTGAATTCCTCGCCTGCGGCATTGAACGCCTCAACTACGCCGTCGGTAAACAGCACCAGGGTATCGGTAGCGCGAAGATTTATGGTGCACGCCGCGAATTGCGCTTCAGGCGTGATACCGAAGGGAAGGCTCCCCGATTCCAGGCGCTCGATGCGTCCGTCGCCGCGGCGAATCACCGGCGAGTTGTGCCCAGCGTTCACGTATTGCAGTTGGCCGGTAGCCGGATCGTATTCCGCAACAACCGCCGTGGTGAAGCGCTGTCCATCCAGGCTGTGCGCGCACGCGTAGTGATTCAAGCGTTCCGCCAATAGCTGTAGCGGCACTCCCTCGGATGCAATGGTGCGCAGGCTGGCTTGTAGCGTGGCCATGAGCAATGCGGCTGGAACGCTTTTGCCGGCCACATCGGCCATCACCAGCATCAGCTTGCCGCCCGAGCTACCGTCCAGCGTTGGATAAAACGCATCGTAATAATCTCCGGCAACGGAGTTTTGCGCGCGGGTCCAGAAGGCCACTTCTGCATCAGGAATCACGGGGGCCACCGACGGCACCAGCCAGGTTTGAATTTCCCGGGCAATCTCCAGGTCGCGCTTCATGATCACTTTATCGGCGAGTTCCAGCGAGAGAAGCAGCATGAACAACAACGCCGCGATGAGATCGCCGTTGATTTGGAAATTGGTGTTGTTGGTTTCAAACTTAAAGCCGGAAAAAAATAACATCACCAGTGCGAGCAGCAGCAGCACCCGCCGCGCCGGCGACAGTTTGTTCATCAAGGCCCAGAAAAATTGGATGGCTACGCGAAGCGGCCGCTTCCAGTGCGGAAGCTTGTTGATTTCATCCCAGTCAACGTCTTTGCCATAGAAACCGTAGCTGGAGCGTGCGTCGGCGGCAAATTGCGACCACAAATCATCGACGGCGCGGCCTTCGCTGACGCGTTGCCAAAAGACGGAGGCGCGGCGCAGTGGCGTTTTACGGACATTGTCGGGAGGCGCTGAGGGCGGGGCGGAAGGAACCATGAAAACGAGTATAGGTCATTCGTCAAACCTGTAACTCACCGCTTCGGGGTGAGGCAGCCCTGACGCGCGCTGCGATCAGAAATGTGCGCCGCAGCGAAGCGGCGCTATGGCTCGTCGCGATGCAACGAGCCGCCAAACTGCACCGAACCAAATCCAAACTTATCACGCAGGCGGTCCGTAGCCTTGGTCAACTTCTCCAGTTTCTCGCGCCGCTCGGCTTCGAGTAGATCCAGTTGCTGGCCGCCGTGCGACAAACCGGACAGCGCTACACCGAGCAGCCGCACTTTTCGTTTGGTGTCGCGGTGCTCGCGGAGTTGATGAAGAAACACGGCGAAGATATCGCCATCCAGTTGCGCAGGTTCCTGCAACGTTTTTGACCTCGTGTAAGTGTCGAATCCGGCGTAGCGAATCGTCAGCGTCAAGGTGCGCGCGGAAAGACCTGCTTCGCGCAATCGTTTGCAGGCCTTTTGCGACAAGTGACTCAGCATCGATTCCATTTGCTCGACATCGGTCGTGTCTTCGCCGAAGGTGTGATTCTGCGAAATGGATTTTGGCTCGGCATCGATCAGGAATTCGTAGGCATCACCGCCGCGTGACTTGCGATAGAGAGCCGTGCCCCACTGGCCAAAAACCTTTTCCAGCTTTTCCTGCGAATACGCTGCCAGTTGTTCGACTTTCTCAATACTTAGAGCGCGCAACGCACGCTCGGTCACCTCGCCGATGCCGGGAATCTTGCGTATGGGTAAGGGCGCAAGAAAGCGCGCCTCCATTCCGGGCGCTACCCACAACAATCCGCGCGGCTTTCCTTGTTCGGAGGCCACCTTAGCGACGAGGCGAGTAGTAGCCAGTCCGCCGGAGCAGGGAAGTTTCGTTTCGCGGGTGATGGTGCGCAACAATTTATCGGCGGCGGCCAGTGGCGGACCATGCAGCCGTTCCGTCCCGCTCAGGTCCAGATACGCCTCATCGATGGAAACCATTTCGACGATTGGGGAAAACTGGGCAAGGATTGTGGCGACGCTATCGCTCCATTCGGAATATTTTGCGTGGTGGCCATCCAGAAAAATGGCATGGGGGCAAAGTTTGGCTGCTGTTCGTAGCGGCATCGCTGACTGGATGCCGAATTTTCGCGCTTCGTAGCTTGCGGCCGAGACCACGCCACGCTGATCGGGACGGCCTCCGACAACCACCGGTTTGCCGCGAAGCTCTGGCCGTTCGAGCAATTCCACCGACACGAAAAACGCATCCATATCGACATGCAGGATGGACGAGTGAAGCGGAGTCTCGTGAGGCTCGGCAGCATCGTGTTTCGCTCGGAATCGGGCCAGGTCCGGCATAAAGTAAGACTACGCTCAACAGCGGTAGCGAACAACAGGCGAACTCCAGGCCAATGGTTCAGCCGTGTTTCAAATTTTCTCGGCACAGATGACTCGCGGGATGCCGGCAAGGTCTTTGGTCACGCCGACGTTGGTCCATTGTGGCGTCTCCAGAAGCGGCTGAACGGCGGGGAGACTGTCATGTCCCAGCTCCAGCACAAGCAGCCCACTGGGTTTCAGCAGTTGCTGCGCTTGCGCTATTAGAGGTCCGTACAGCTCGTATCCTTCTTCGCCGCCGAACAGCGCCAGTTCGGGTTCGTGCTCACGCACTTCCCGCGCCAACGCTTCTTCTTCGCGCCGGCCGATGTATGGAGGATTGCTAACGATCAGATCGAACAGAACTCGAGTGGCGGACGAAGCGGGCGGCACAAAAGCGCTCAGCAGGTCGCATTCCTGGAACTCGATTCGCTCGGCAAAACCAAGCCTTGCCGCGTTGCGTCGAGCAATTGTCAACGCCGCTGGGGAAATATCGCACGCAGACACTTTTGCCGCCGGCAGTTCTTTCGCCAGCGCAATCGCGATGCAGCCGGAACCGGT
>DASXBH010000296.1:0-6367 GCA_036491775.1 Candidatus Acidiferrum sp. | reverse complement strand
CATGGCTTGCAGGAATTTTCTTCTGGATACACCATCAAATCGGCGCAGCAACTCGCGCAAGCCCCGTTTTCTCGCCATGCGATTCACAATACCACGCCGAGTTTCGATCTCAGAATCATGCATCCTTTGCGGGCTCCAATCGTTCGTCTGCGCTATGCTACGATTCAGAAAGTTTCTCTCTTGCACAAAAATGCTGTGTCAAACCACATTAGGCCGCCACGTACGAGTCATTGGCCTGGCCTTTCTCGCCGTCCAACTTTTCCCGGCGACTGGCGCCATAGCGCGTCCGATCCAAGCGCAATCCGTTGACGATTTCGAGTCTCTCTCCCGCTCGGCCACCGCCGCCCGCGAAGCAGGCCATCCCGCAGACGCCATTCTCCTCTATCGACGCGCCCTCCAACTTCGCCCCGACTGGGTCGAAGGCTGGTGGTATCTCGGCACGCTGCTCTACGACGCCGATCAGTTTCGCGATGCCATTCCCGCGTTCCAAAAAGTCGCCGAAATCGCCCCGCAAGCTCCCGACACGGAAAATTTCCTCGGCCTTTGCGAGTTCGAAGTCGCCGATTACAATTCCGCCCTACAGCATCTCGAAAAGGGCCACGCCTCGGCTTCATCGCAAGACGATCCTCAGCTTGCTCGCGTCGTTTCCTATCACCTCGCGCTGCTCCTGAATCGCGACGGCCAGTTCGATCGCGCTCTCGCCGTTCTCTCCAAAGACTTTGCACAGGGTGCTCCACCCTCTCAGGTGGCCTTCGCCTTCGGTCTCGCGCAACTCCACATCCCGCTCTTGCCTGGCGAAGTCGACGCCTCCAAAGAGGCTCTAATCCAAAACGCTGGCCAGCTCTCCGCACTTGTGTCCCAAGGCCACGCTGCGCAGTCGCTCGGCTCTTATGTGTCACTCATCCAACAGAATCCTGATGTTCCTTATCTCCACTCGGCATATGCCGCCGCTCTGGAAGCCACAGGCCAGCCCGCGCAAGCCTTCGAACAGATCAAGCTCGACCGAATTCCAAAAGTTTTAACAACGGTTGATGTGAAGTTAGCCGCACTCTACGCAAATGAAGCAGGACGCGCTCGCCTGGGCTTGCCCGCAGACTCCACAAAGGCATCCGCTCCGGCAATTCCCGATGACCCCAACGCCGCATGGCAGCAAGCCACCCAACTTTTTGCTGCTGCTCGCTACGCCGAGGCCATTCCTCATTTAAAATCCTGGCTAGTCAGTAGAAGCCAGGATGGGACCGCTTGGGCGATGCTAGGTCTCTCTGAATTCGAAACCCGCGACTACGCCAATGCTCTGCTGCATCTCGAAAAGGGCGCCAGCCTCGGCCTTGGCGGCTCGTCCGACTCCGTTCGCATCGCGCGTTATCGTCTCGCGCTGCTTTTGATTCGAAACGCCCAGTTCGACCGCGCCGCGACGCTCCTTGTTCCCGAAGCCGAAGGCAATTCTCTCGCCCCAGAAATTCAATTCGCCTTGGGACTCGCTCTCCTCCACAAAAAAATGTTGCCGCAACAGGTTCCGCCTTCCAACGCGCCCCTCGTTCAATCGGCCGGAGAAATTTCCCTACTCCTGCACCAGAGCAAATACGATGCCGCTTTTCCCAAGCTTCAGCAGCTCATCCAGAAATATCCGTCCACCCCGCTGCTTCACTATGTTTACGGCCTCGGCCTCGCCTCGCTCTCTCGCTACGAAGATGCCGAAACCCAATTCAATGAAGAATCTCGCATCTCCCCGCAAAGTGAATTGCCCTACGTGCAGCGCGCCTTCGTCGAATTGCAAACGCGTCGCCCCGCCGATGCACTAACCTCCGCGCAACGCGCCGTGCAACTCGCACCAGATTCTGCCGAGGCACACTACGTCCTCGGTCGCAGTCTGCTCGAATCGGGAAAATATCAGGAGGCTTCTGAGGAACTACAAATTGCCGCCCGCCTCAACCCCGGCAGCCCGGAAGTGCATTTCAATCTCGCCAAAGCCTACGCCAGGCTCAATCGCCGCGAAGATGCCGAACGCGAGCGCGCCACCTTTGCCCGCCTCAACGCAGAAATTGAATATCAACGCAGCCACCAAGGCAGCCAAGCCTACGGCGCGGCCCACACCGCCTCCGAACTCTCCCAATCGCAGGCCCAACCTCAATCTCCGCGTCAACAAGCGCCACCGCCAAAATAAAGGGACACAGTATTGCCTGTGCGCTTCGACCGCCTGACGATATTTTTGGAGTAATCGCTAAGACGGAGCCGCCTCGCTCACTCCGACCGGCCTTGACCCCCGCAACGCGTAATACGCAATATACAAATAACAAAGCACTGGCAACACAAATGCATGATGCACGCCAAAACGATCCGCAATCGCTCCCTGCACCACCGGAATAATCGCCCCGCCTACGATCGCCATGATCAGCAGTCCCGAACCATCGCCCGTACGCGGCCCCAGTTTCGCGATTCCCAGCGTAAAAATGCTGGGGAACATGATCGAGTTGAAAAATCCCACCAGAATGATGCTCCACATCGCGATGTGCCCGGTAGTCAGCATCGATACCAGCACCAGGGTGCACGCACAAAATGCCGCGATTCCCAACACGGTTCCCGTCTTCACTTTTTGCAGAATCGCCGACCCGATGAATCTCCCCACCATCGCACCGCCCCAGTAGTAGGCCACCAGCTTCGCGCCTTCCACTTCCGGTAGATTCCCAATCTCCGGCTGGTTGAAGTAGTTAATCAGGAAGCTACCAATCGCGACTTCGGCTCCGACATACGTGAAAATGGCCACGCAACCCAAAATCAAATGTTTGTACTTCCACATACTTCCGTCGTCCCGGCCATCCTTATGCCTCTCGACGCTCGGAATCGTCGGCAGCTTGAACAGTCCAATCAAAACCGCAAACACAATCAGCGCCGTCCCAATGATCATGTAGGGCACTTTCACGGATGACGCTTGCTGCATCTTTGAAACCGCCGCGCCGGTTCCCACGGTCCCCAGAATTAATAATCCGCCGACCCACGGTCCAATCGTTGTTCCCAACGAATTGAACGCCTGCGTCAAATTCAATCGGCTCGATGCGGTCTCCGGTGGTCCCAGCACCGCAACGTACGGATTCGCCGCTACTTGCAGCGCCGTGATTCCCGCTGCCAGAACCATCAGCGCGCACAGGAACAGGGGATACGACAGCGCACTCGCCGCGGGCACAAACAAAAACGCGCCCAGCCCCATGGTCAGCAGTCCTACTACCATCGTTTTTTTGTACCCAATCGCGTCGATCACTTTCGCCGAGGGAATCGAGAAAATAAAATACGCCGCAAAAAACGCGAACTGGATCAGCATCACCTTGGTGTACGTAAGATCGAACACCGATTTCAGGTGCGGCACCAGAATGTCGTTCAACACCGTCACGAATCCCCAAAAGAAAAACAGCACCGTCACCATCGCCAACGCCGCCGGATATTTCTGCGTTTCCCCGGTCGCTGCCGCCTTCGTGGGACTCGCTGTGCTCACGTTTACCATTTTTTCCGTGTTCCGTTTCTCCGCATCCTGCGCGGCACACCTATTCCGCTGAGATAGTGCCACACCTCTTTGCCGATGCAAATGTTTCTTGTCACAACGTGCGAATCAGGAATGGTGTATAAACAATTGCCGTATCGTTATTCTGCTCGCTATCGAGAGTCTCCATGCACACTTTGCAGCGTGTCTACGTGTTCGCTTTCGTCGTCCTTTGCGCCTTCGGGTTCACGCCGCAATCCCTGCGCGCACAAAAATATTCTTCCGTCGCTATCTGGTCGGAGCCCGGCCTGCCCACCGCCGATTCGCCCGCTCCCTCCGCTGCGCAACTCAGTTCCGCCTTTCCCGGTGCGCATCTCGTCTCCGCGGAACAACTCCCCACACAACTAGCCGAGCCGCAAACCCATCTGCTCGTTCTCGCGCAAGGTTCTGTAGTTCCCGAATCCGCATGGTCGGCCATTCAGGCTTACTTGCAACGCGGCGGCAATCTTCTCGTGCTCGGTGGACGCCCCTTCACCCGCGCTGCCTATCGCGATTCTTCCGGCTGGCATCTGCGCGACTACAGCGTCCGATTCTCCCGTCTTCTCAACATCGATCAATATCAATCCACTCCCGGATCTTCGGGAGCGGACTTCTCGCCCAATCCGGATATTCCGATACAAATTCCTCACTTCGCTTGGCACCAAGCTTTCAGTCCCATCATTCGACTCAGCTCCACCGATCTCTACAATCGCGGCGGCTCCGCAGGTTCTCTGGACGCGCGTCTCGACACTCTTGTTTGGGGCGTCACCAACGGACGCCGCCTCTCGGCTCCCATCGTTCAGATCGACCACATCTCCGGTGCGTTCGCCAACGGCCGCTGGATTTTCATTTCCGCTGATCTCGCGCCGGACTTCTACGCCTCCGGCAATTCTGCGCAACTCCTCGGCGCTCTCGCCGATCGCACTCTCCAAGGTGCGGAAGAATTTACCGTACGCCCCACCCTTCCTCTCTATCTCCCCGGCGAGCCCATCGAACTCGAAACCGTTTTCCGCTTCGCCACGAACGCGTCTCCCACCTCTTCCGCTGCTCCGCTGACCGTTCAAATCTCTTGCTATTCCGAAGCCCAGCCCAATCAAAAACAAACCGCCGCCGTTACGCTCCCTACCTCCACCACAACACTTCTTCCAGCACCTCAATCCAAAGGTCTTCACATCATCGACGCGCGCCTCTTCGCTGGCGACACGCTCCGCGCCATCTACCACTCCGCTTTCTGGATTCGCGATGAAGCGTTCCTCCGCTCCGGCCCCAAGCTCGGCGTGAATTCCGATTACTTTACGATTGATGGAAAACCGCTCGCCGTCGTCGGCACCACCTACATGTCCAGCGAAACGCAGCGTCTCTACTTCGATCATCCCAATGTCTATGTGTGGAACAGCGATCTCGCGCTCATCCACGATGCCGGCCTCAACATGCTGCGCAGCGGCTGGTGGACCGGCTGGGACAAACTCTGCGATGAAACCGGCCGCCCCTACGAACGCACCCTGCGCACTCTTGAAGCTTATTTAATGACCGCTCGCAAGAACGGCCTCCCCGTTCAATTTAATTTTTTCGCGTTTCTTCCCGAAGTTCTTGGCGGCACCAATCCCTACCTCGATCCGCAGGCAATTCAAAAGCAGCACAACCTGGTGCAATCGGTCGTTGCCCGTTTCCACGACGTGCCGTATCTCGCGTGGGATCTCATCAATGAACCGAGCTTCTCCAAGCATCTCTGGAAAATGCGGCCCAACGAAGATCCCATAGAACTGGCTGCCTGGAACGCCTGGCTCACGAAAAAATATCCGGATCGGTCCGCTCTTGCTGCCGCGTGGAACGTTCCGCCCGATTCCGTCGCCGGCACCATTTCTCTGCCCACCGACGACGAGTTCAACCTACGCAGTATGTACGTTGGCGTGAATTCGCTTCGCGTCTACGATTACACCGCATTTGCCCAGGAAAAATTCGCTGATTGGGTTCGCGACCTGCGCGAAGTCATTCATCAGACCGGCTCCACGCAGCTCATCACCGTTGGGCAAGACGAAGGTGGCTATCAGGATCGACTCTCGCCCGCTTTCTTCGCACCATACGTCGATTTCACCACCAATCATTCCTGGTGGCAGAACGACTACCTTCTCTGGGACTCGCTCGTTGCCAAGCAGCCCGGCAAAGCCATGGTCATCCAGGAAACCGGACTGCAGCGCGAACTGACGCTCGACGAAATCGCTCGCCGCACTCCAGAACAGGAAGCGGCGCTCTTCGAACGCAAATTCGCCATGTCGTTCGTGCAAGGTTCCGGCGCCATCGAATGGCTCTGGAATTCCAACTCGTACATGACCGAAAGCAACGAGACGCCGATCGGCGCGCTCCATGCCGACGGCACGGAAAAGCCCGAAGCCACCGTCCTGCGCGACATGGCCAAGTTTGCCGCCGCAGCCTCGCCGTACCTGAAAAATCCCAGGCCGCCTGAAATCGTCGTCGTCACTTCCCAAGCCGCGCAATTCTCCGTGATGGGCGATCTGCAATTAGCCGCGCAACAAAACGCCGTTCGCGCCCTGGCCTACAATCTGCACCAACCTTGCTCCATCCTCGCCGAAAATCAAATCGACAAGCTTGGCTCGCCCAAACTCGTCATTCTTCCCTCCGCCCAAGCCCTCCGCGAGTCCACATGGCAAGCCCTCCTCGCCTACGTAAAAGCCGGCGGCAACCTCCTGGTCACCGGCCCAGTCTCCCGCGACGAGCATTGGCATCTTGTAGACCGCCTCACCCCTCTTGGCATGTCTGGTCGTCTCGAGCCGCTCACTATGCACAACGCCTCGCTAATCGTCGATTTCACCGATGCTCAAAACGTCCGTAACATTC
>DASXBH010000295.1:0-4254 GCA_036491775.1 Candidatus Acidiferrum sp. | reverse complement strand
TGGTGTGCGACGTAATCAAAGCGTTCCCAAAGACCGATTGGATCGCAGGAAAGATCACCCAGTATGGGCACGGCGTTTGCGCTCAGAATGGCGAGAATTGCGACTGCGCGCCAGACGAACATGTCTGCGCTCTGGATTGGGAGTCGCAGGCGAACACCGGTACAGACAGTGCGCGGTTCCTGGCGGCCGGGGCTAAGCGTTCGTTCTGGCTGCGGACCAAGCAAGGATTCCTGCCGGAGGGTCTGCCGGACTTGCGTCAGGCACTCGCTAACGTGGAGCAAGAGCCGTTCGCAGAGAACGCCGCACTCATCGTGGAGAGCAATTCACTGATGCAATTTCTGAAACCTTCGCTGTACTTCGCAGTCATCGACCCCAGCCGCGAAGATTTCAAGGAATCAGCGCAACTGGCACTGGATCGTGCCCAAGCCTTGGTGCTGCGCGGAAAAGTCGAGGGCGACGCACCACCCGCCCCCCTGTGGATGAAACTGCCTTCGAAGCTTTTGCAGGAAAAGCCGTCCGTCCTGCAAAATGAGGGCGAACCGCTGCCCGAACCTTTGTGGGCATTAGTACATCGAATCCTTGAGCAGCCCGCAATGGTGCAGGTATAAACGCCTGACAACTCAGAGTTTCGCTGTTGGCATCTTAGGCGTTGACCACGTCGTTTTGGACGGCGATAATAAAAGTACTAGGTGTAGGTTGATGGTCAGGGCACGCTTCCAGTTGGAAGTGTAACGCAATAGGGAAGTTAAGAGGGATTATAGCGTCGGGATTCGGGTGTATCCACACGAACGGATCACCTGCTGGATTTGCTCGGGGGAGCAAAAATGGCGTCATTTGTCAGAGTCGGAGAGGAACTGCCGGTCGCGCCGGCGCCGACACCTTGGCGACAAGAGCAATGGGCCGAACAGGTAGAAACCGCCGTCAAGAATGGCGCGGATTATCTTCTTTCCATCCAGGCCGAAGAAGGTTACTGGCACGGTGAACTCGAGGCCGACACCACTCTCGAGTCTGATTACATTTACTATCTGCATGTTCTGGGAAAGGCTGAGCCGGAGCGCATTGCCAAGCTGGCGAACTATGTTCGCCGCAAACAACTGAGCGATGGCGGCTGGCCGATCTACCCTGGCGGGCCTTCCGAACTGAATGCGACGAGCAAGGCATATTTTGCTTTGAAGTTGGCTGGCGATGCTCCCGATGCCGTACACATGACCAAGGCGCGCGAGACGGTGCACCGCTTGGGTGGCTTGGAACACACTAATTCCTACGTGCGATTTTATCTGGCGCTGGTGGGAGCTGTGGGCTGGGAACTGGTGCCGGCCATTCCGCCAGAGTTGATGCTGCTGCCGAACTGGTTCTACTTCAATATCTACGAAATGTCGTCGTGGACGCGCGGCATCGTAATTCCCATGGCGATTCTGTCGTCGCTCCGGCCGGAGTTCCGTTTGCCAGAGCATGCGCGCGTAGATGAATTGTTCAAGGATCCTTCGCAAAAGACTGCGGCATTTAATTGGAGCAAGCAACGGCTCTCCTGGAAGAATCTCTTCCTGGCGCTGGATCGTGGGTTGAAACTGTATGAAAAATTGCCCTGGAAGCCGCTGCGGCAAAAAGCGATTCGCGAAGGGAAGCAGTGGATGCTGGAGCACATGGAGCGGACCGAGGGGCTGGCGGCGATTTATCCCTCGATGATGAATTCGATTTTCGCGTTAATGGCGCTTGGACATGGTCCGGAAGATCCGCTAACCCATCGCGAGATCAAAGAATTTTCGCGCTTTGAAATTGAGGAAGGCGACACGATTCGACTGCAGCCGTGTGTTTCGCCAGTGTGGGACACGTGCATCGCTATGGTGGCGCTGGAAGAAGCGGGGTTACCTGCAGACCATCCTGCATTGGTGAAGGCGGCGGACTGGTTGCTGACCAAGCAGATTTTGGGCGGCGGCGACTGGCAGATTAAAAACAAAGACGCGGAACCCGGTGGCTGGGCTTTTGAATTCAGGAATGATTTTTACCCTGATGTGGACGACACCGCGTTTGTGCTGATGGCGCTGCAACGCGTGAAGTTTCCCGATGAGAAGCGCATGGAAGGCGCGATGCGCCGCGGCATTCAGTGGCTTCTGAGCATGCAGAATCGCGATGGTGGTTGGGGCGCGTTCGATCGCGACAATGATCGCAAACTGCTGTGCAACATTCCGTTCGCGGATCATAACGCCATGATTGATCCTTCGACGGCAGACGTGACGGCGCGCGTGCTGGAATGCCTGGGGCGCTTTGGTTGGACCACGACACATCCAGTGGTGCGCAAAGCTGTAGGCTTTCTGATGAAGGACCAGAGCAAAGATGGCTCGTGGTTCGGGCGCTGGGGCGTGAATTACGTTTACGGCACCAGCGGCGTGTTGCGGGCGCTGGAGACAGTTTCGCTGACGGCTCAGGACTATTGCTTGCGCGCGGTGGGTTGGCTAAGGCAAGTGCAGAAGGCTGACGGTAGTTTTGGTGAATCGCTGAATAGCTACGAAGTATCGTCCAGCAAAGGGCAGGGCAATGGCACGCCTTCGCAGACGGCGTGGGGCTTGATCGGATTGCTGGCGGGCGCGGACCCGAATGATCCGGCGATTGGACGCGCGGCGTCGTACCTGGTGCAGCAACAGAATGCCAACGGGTCTTGGAGCGAAGACGACTTTACGGGCACCGGATTTCCGGGCGTATTTTATTTGAAGTATCACCTCTACAAAAACTCTTTCCCGGTATATGCGTTGGCTCGGTATCGCAAGCAGGTGAAACCGATGGAAGAATATTGCGCGGCTAAGTTTAAGCCCAGCGACTTCCGGCTGCGCAGCGGACTCTACACAGCGCGCGAGCGGCGCGCTTCCTAGCAGGCGCATGCGGTACCCCTTCAGACTGCTTTACGACTCAGCAAAACATTTGGCTGCACGCAAATTGCATGGTCACCGCAAGTTTGCGATGGTGCTTACGCTGGATCCGCTGGGAGGCGGAAATTCGTGTGGGCGGCTGAATGCAGACGTTGCTGCGACGAATGGAAACTCGCTGGTGGAAGCTCGGCCGACGCTCAGCGTCGAACAATGCCTGGACGCGCTGGCGCAGTGTGATGCGCCGATTGTTCGGATCCGGGGCGGCGAGCCATTGGAGTATCCGGAGATTGGTGCGTTGTCGCGAGAAATTCTGGCGCGAGGCAAGCATTTGTTTCTTTGTACGGATGGAACGTTGATACGTCGTCGCCTGCACATGATTCCTCCGGTGACGAATTTCTTCTGGAACGTGAAATTAGACGGAACTCAGGCGGTGCATGATCGGCTGACCGGCTCCGAGGGATTATTTGCGGAGGCGCTCGACGGAATTAAGTCGGCAAAGAATGCGGGATTTTATGTGGTGGTAACCACGACGATTTATCCAGACACCGATGTGAAGGATGTTTCGGCGCTCTATGCCCAACTGCACGCGGAGCACGTGGATGGATACAGCGTGACGCCGGCTTCTCGCGTGAAAAAAGTGTGTCAGAAGAAAAGCGCGGAGTTCCACGAGCAGATGCGCAAGCGATTTGCGGAACTGAGCGAATTGAGCGAGTACAATCTGATTAATTCGCCCATTTACATGGAATATTTGCGGGGAGAACGCGAACTGGATTGCTGCACTTGGGGAAGTCCGATTTATGGGCCCCAAGGCTGGGCGGCGCCGTGCTCGGTGCTGAAGCAGGGGCATGAAGCGAGTTACCGCGACCTGCTGGAAAATACCATTTGGGAAAATTATGGACGCGGCATGAATCCGGATTGCGAGACCTGCATGTGCGAATCGGGCTATGAAACTGCGGCGATCATCGGGTCGAATGCAAAAGCTGGAGATGCCTGGAAGATGCTGGCGTGGCAGTTTCGAGGGAATCTGGGCGAGAAGCGCACATGAAGGCTGGAGAGACAAGCTTTAACACAGAGGACCCAAAGGCCGGAACGCAGAGATCGCGGAGAGTTCTGGGAAAATGTTGACGCTAGTGACGGGAGCGGCGGGCTTTTTGGGAAGCCATGTGGCGCGGCAGTTGGTGGCGCGCGGCGAGAACGTACGCGTGCTGATGCGCGCGTCGAGCAGCAACCGGGCGATTAGCGATCTGTCGTTGGAGTATGTGACTGGTGATTTGCGCGATGTGGCTTCCTTGGAGCGTGCGATGTCCGGTGTTCAGCGGGTATTTCACGTCGCGGCGGATTACCGGTTGTGGGCCAAGAATCCGCAAGACATTTACGATTCCAATGTCGG
>DASXBH010000294.1:0-17355 GCA_036491775.1 Candidatus Acidiferrum sp. | reverse complement strand
GTGATCTCTGCCGCCGTGATCCCGCCTAGACACTTTGTCTACCGAAGATTCGGCAGTTCCCGAGATTTCGTCAGCTTTCAAGCCGGCAAGTCAAGCGTTCACAGCAGGTTGCGAAAGGCGGGTTACTTGCTATTTCTTCCTTGTGATGCAGTTCATAGCGGTTAGCCAGGTTGGGCGGGATCAAGGACCCTAATACCGAAGGTCGTCAAGCGACTGCGAGATAGTTCATAGTCTTCGCCCCAGGCGGTCGCATCGAAGCAGAGCAGAATTCGGAGCTTCAGGAGTTCAACCGAGTGCAATCCCGATGGTATGAGACTCGAGAACTGTCCAGAGTGTGTACGGAAGTAGATGGCACAGAGAAGCATTGTTAGTGACCTATGTCGCCACTCGAGGTTCGGCGAGGGCAGGGTAGGCGCAGAGAGACGAGGATGTTTATGACAGAAACGATCAAGACCGCGCTGTCCTATCTCGGAGAGTCTCCGAGAGAGCAGACCGCGAATGTGGCACTGGTCCTGAGTGAAGAGATGGCTTCGGTTCCGGCGAACCGTATTGCAAACGAGTTTCGGAAAATGTCGCGCTTTGTGCCTGTCCTCGTTCTGATTCCGAAATCGGCTGTTGGTGCAAAAGTTCCCCAAAAAGAAGCACAAACGGTTAAAGCCATTGATGGTCTCAATGCAACACCAGATTCCCACGTTTCCGTCATGAAGGGGCGCTTACCAAATCCCAATGCCACGGACACATTTACGTTTGGAGAGGTGACCGTGACTGTTTCGTCGATGGAAACACATCGTGGCGGCAAGGTCGTCTTCCTCACCTGCAAGGAGTTCAAGATTCTAGCCTACCTTATTAAGAATCCCCGAAGAGTGATCTCGCGGGACGAATTTCTCAACGAAGTCTGGGGATACCAGAACTATCCGTGTACTCGCACGGTAGACAATCACGTGTGGCAGTTGCGCAGAAAACTGGAAGCAGATCCTGCTCGTCCCAAACACTTCCATACCGTGCATGGCGCTGGATACAGGTTCTTGCCCTAGACCGCGGATTTGGTCGAACCTTGGCGTCCTCTCTTAGCTTTTTCCGTGGCAATTAAATTCGAACCGCCGCGTCGATCACGTCTCTCGTAGCGCGCCGGAACTGCGGTCGATAGCTTGCGGAATCGCGTTTGAAGTAGATCTTCAATAGATCGTTCAGTTTTCCTCGAGCTCTAAATAACCTCGCCTTTACTGTTGGAGAAGGCACCCCCAGGATCTCTGCGATTTCGCCAATGGTTCTATCCTCTAGCCGGAGGCGCAGTGCAACTCGCATTCCGGGAGGGAGTCGATTCACCGCCACGGAGAGCATTCGACCCCGTTCCTCCTGCACATATTTGTCTTCAGGGTTCGCCGCGGAATCGAGCACTTCCAACGGAATTGCCTTCTCAACCACGAATCTCACCTCGTCCAGGGAGACTGCACGGGACCTGCGATTTTTCCGCAAGAGCATAAGTGCCTGGTTGATTGCGATACGTGTCAGCCACGTGGAGAAAGACGATTCTCCTTCGAATGTCTTCAAGTGTGTGAACGCTTTGTGAAGGGTTTGTTGCACGACGTCTTTGGCGTCTTCTTTATCACGGGTAATGCGAAATACGATTCGGAATATTTTTGCTTCGTGGCGCTTCACAAGGGTTTCGAATGCAAAACCGTTTGCCTGCTTGGCAGCGCTAACCAGAGTCGCATCCGAGTCTTGGACGGAGGTTCTATTTGTGTTTTCGATGGCCATGATTCGTCCCATTCTTTCCATACCTGGTGTTGTGGTTGGGCGGTAACGGGCGGAGAACCCGAACCATTGCTGTTCCACTGTTCCGGTTGGCATCCGCAACCAGCGCCGTCCCGCCGCCTTGATTAACGCCCTTCCCTTCCGGCTGCCGATCAACAATAAATAAGGCGATTGGCCGATTTGTCATGGAAAGGTCATCGAAGCACACTTTATTTGTTGAGTTTTGCAGGAACTCTGTTGGTGGGTGTCAGTAAGCGTTTTTGTCAGTAAACCCGCGGACGAGCGTGAGCAGAACGATTAAGAAATCCAGGGAGAGCGTCCAGTGACGCACATAATACAGGTCGTACTCAATACGCTTTTCGATAGAGGTGTCGCCCCTCCACCCATTGACCTGAGCCCATCCGGTGATGCCGACTTTCAGGTAGTGGCGCCGATTGTAGTTTCCCACGGATTGCATGAATTTTTGAACCAGCATGGGCCGTTCCGGGCGTGGCCCGACGACACTCATGTCTCCTTTGAGCACGTTGAAGAATTGCGGTATTTCGTCTAGTCCGCTCCGCCGTAGGATGCGGCCAAGTGCCGTGCAATGAGGATCATCTTTTACCGTCCACCGCGTGTCACTATCCGCCCGAGGAGCCACAGACATGGTTCTGAATTTGATCATCCGGAACAACTTACCGTTCAAGCCAACACGCTCTTGTACAAAAAAAACCGGCCCCGGCGAGCTGAGCCGTACCGCGACGCTAATCAAAATGAAAAGGGGGGCAGCGAAGATCAGAACGGCGCCCGAGAAGATCAGGTCGAAGGCCCGCTTGAGGATGATGTAAAGCTCGGACTCTGCCGGTGTTCCTTGCAAATCGAGCATCAGAAGATTCCCGACGGAGAAGACCCGCTGCCGACTGTCGATGGGTTCGCCCACATCCAGCACCAGACGCATAGGGGCACAAAAAGACGAGAGTTTCTTGCGAATCTCCGGCAATGCTCCAAAACAATCCGGAGGAATTGCGAGAACGACATCGTCAATCGCATTTCCTATCGCCAGCTCATCTATTTCATCCAGCTGATAAACCGGCAAATTTTGTATCGCGACATTTTGTCCGGGTATTCTCACGTGGCCGTAGACAGTACAAGGCGCGACATGATCGGAGAGAAGCGATTGCGCTACCCGGCCCGCGAATTCATCCGCTCCGATAACCAAGGCTTTTGGGCCGTGGCCTTGACGCATCCATGAACTTGCGAGAAACCATCGAAGCATTCTCTGCTGGAGCAGGGTGAGCAGAAAGAGGTTCAGACCACTTAACCAGATGAATAGCCGAGAAAACGTAGTTTCGCGATAGAAGAACGTTATTGCCAGAACCGCGAGGTAGGTGACCACGCAGGCTTTGATCACCGCGCGGATATTTGCTTTGCCACGCGAATGAGCTTCCAGGGACGCCAGACCATAGTGCTCCACAACGATGGCCCATAAAATACTGGTCAGAATCAGCAATCCGAAGTAGGAGAAAGGATCAGCGTCACTCGAGTATCGGGGAAGCAACAGCGTCGCAAAGCGCACATACCCGGCCAGCGCGAAGGCGAACAGGGGCGTCAATAGCGTCGCTAAGTTGACGCAAAGTTGAGCCCGCTTGAGTCTTCCACGGATCATTAGTCTAGCGGCTCACAGTGGAATTCTTGCCATTTGCGGGCCAGAAACAGCCCGAAATTTCGCTGAAAATGATGGGGCGCGAAGCGCAAAGCCTGCGCTCTGATGCGCTCAGGCTGAAATTGATGCTCGACTCTCTCAAAGGCTTGAATGGCGTCGACTAGCGAATCGACCGATTGCTCGAGAAAAAATATCCCGCTCGAGTCTTCCGGAAAATTGCTTGACCGGACATCAATGCCCCGCACCGTTTCCGTAACGCCACCGCGGCCAAAGGCAATCACCGGTCGTCCGAAGGAAAGAGCCTCGACTGGCACGATTCCGAAGTCTTCTTCGCCAGGAAAGAGCAGCGCTCTGCAATGCGCGTATTGGTCGCTGAGGTCGGCATCTGAAAGCGGCCCACAAAAGTGAATTGAGGGACCTGCAAGCTTTCGTAAACGCCCATACTGCTCACCTTCTCCAACCACGTGGAGACGGCGGCCCAGGCAATTGCAGGCCGCGATGGCCAAATCCATCCGCTTGTAGTCCACGAATTGCCCGACGAGCAGATAAAAATCCTCGACTCTGCCTCCGAGATGCCCGGCTGAGACATTTACCGGTGGGTAGATCACTTCAGATTCTCTGCGATAATGCTTCCGAATGCGCGTCGCGACATTGCGGGAGTTTGCCGCAAAATAATCGACGCGGTCCGCCGAAGCCGCATCCCACAATCGCAAATAGTGACTTGTGAGTGTGAAAAAAGGACGTGACCATCGTCCTAATCCCGCTCCATTCCGATATTGATGATAGAAATCCCACAGATAACGCATCGGCGAATGGCAATAGCAAACGTGACAAGTACGGGCTGAGGTTAGTACCCCTTTGGCGGGTCCGGACTCGGAACTAATCACCAGGTCGTAATTGCTGAAATCAAATTGCTCCAGTGCGAGAGGGTAGAGAGGAAGCAGCCGGCGATAGCAACGGTTACTGCCGGGAAGATTTTGCACAAACGAGGTGTGCAGCGAACGTCCCCGTAGCGACTTCGGCATCGTCTTAGCATCGGCCAATAGTGAAAAAAGGTCGGCCCGGGGAAACATAGCGGCAATCGCTTCAACCACCCGTTCTCCACCGCGATGGTTAAGAAGCCAGTAGTGCACAATCGCGACCCGTGCTTTTTCAAGCGACGAGAACTCAGATCCCGGGACGCCGGCGGTGACAGCTCGCATCCGCTGCTGAATGTTCACGTTCATTTCGTATCCCGTGGGCCTAGTGGCCGGCGCAAGAGATAGCGATGGTAGGCGGAACGTGGAGTAAGCTCCTTAACAACCATCAGACCTGCGCGCCGTATGCTTGTCTCAATTTCTTCCGGCGAACGGCGAATCCGCCGGATGCCTCTGCGCCAGAATCGCGGCAACAGAAAATCGGGCAGGCTCATCTTCAAGCGGTAAGCCAGATTTTTGGGCCGGGTGTCGAACTGCAAATAGGCCAGTCCCTGTTCGTGCAGCAGGCTCCGGATCACGTGCAAATATCCTTCGATGACCGACAAATCGGGAATGTGCTGGAACACGAGAAGCGAGTAAATAAAATTGCAGGTCCCGGCGAAGTTGCCGGCATGCTGCAGGAAATCCTCGGGCCCGGTTATAGAAGAAAAGGAAACGTTCTGGATGCCCTTGTGGCGGGCTAAAGAAGTCGCTCGTTCAACCATGCCGCGCGCGATGTCCACCCCCACGACGGTCTGAAAATGCCGCGCGAGGGGGAAGGTGAGACGGCCAATTCCACTGCCCACTTCCAATCCAATAGCGGGCCGCACAGCGTTCGATTGCACAATCGGGAGTAGCTCGGCCCGTACAGTTTGCTCGCCGCTCAGCCAAAACTCACGAGGATCGCTGCGTTTCATGGTGGTCAAAATGTAAAGATAGGGATCCAGCTCCGCGAATCGCTCCCAGGAGCGGGCGGCTTCAGACGTCGATCGCGTATCACCTGTATTCATCGATCTCACCTTACCGAGATTGCACAATGGCGCCTAAACGGCGCCACTCTCGCATTCGCGAGCAAACTTGAAGTCCGCTGTTTGAATCGGCACGTCCTTAATCACCGACGCGATGCGGTACTTCCACCCAACCAGGTTTAAAAACAAGGCGCTCAGCGTCAGAACTGTTAGCGAACTAACGGCGGTTCCCATCATGTGTTCGGTAAAGCTCATAAGAAATTCCAGGACAATACAGGCCTGAATGCCGTGAGCGAAACAATCTCCGAATGACGCCGCCGCGAAAATCTTTTTCTGGGCTTTTATCCATCGGAATAGCGCAATCCACATCCACAGCATCAGGCCCAGACCAACAACTCCGCCCTCGGCAAGAAAGTGGAGATAGGAGTTGTGTGCGTGTTCATCGTTATTGACAACGGATCCGCCAGTGGCGAAATACAAGAGATGGGGAATTCCCGAATAGATCTTCAACTGGTCGTTGAATCGGCCGAAACCCGCGCCGACTATCGGGCTTTGCACAAATTCGTCGAAAGCACGCTGATAGTAGAAAAAACGGGTCACTACGTTTGGATCTTCCAGGTCCGATACTTCCTGGGTGCGGTGACTCACCGTCGGCTGCAGCAAAAGGAAATAAAGGATTGGCAGAAGAATCGGAATCCCATATTTCAGTGTGTTCATCAGGGATTGCTTCTGGTGGAAAAACATAAGCAGCGCGGCTGCGAAAAAAGCTATGTATGCGGTGCGTGATTGCGTGAGCATCAATCCGACAACAGTGGCGGCAAACCAAAAGCTAGGCCAGGACACCAGGGATGGTTTCTTCCCCCGAGCTAAAAGTGAGAAAGACAGCAGCGCTGCCATGGCGTAGATCGCCCCTGCCGCATTGTGTGCACGAAAGAATCCGTGGAAGATCTGGCTCGAGAGAGATGCGTTGTGCATGAACTGCAAGGGGTCTGGCAACCACGACAGACCGAGCGGCGTCAGGGTGGCGTCGACGAATTCAGCGAAGCCAAGCAGGGCTACAATCGACATTGCCGTGAGGAAAAGGCCTAACAAGCGTTGAATAAACTTAGGATCCAACCGCAAATCGGTCATCAGGAGCAACGGCATATAGGCGATGAGAAGTGCTCCGTCGAAGCGGATAAAGTCGAATGAAAGCAAATTGCTGAGGGGCGCGCCCGTAGCGCAGTAACTGCAGATCCAATAAACGTATGCGGCAATTAAACATTTCCGCGCGACTTCCGGCCCATACTTGCCCAGTTCGGTCTGCTGTGAATTCCTATTGACGAGGTAAAGCGGGAACAGGCCGGAAATCGCCACGATATTGAATGCCGGCAGAACATTTCCGACCAGGCTCACGACCATCAAAGTTGTTAACGTCTTTTTCATAGCGCTTGCCTTGCGGCGCGTTCCGATTCCTTCATGCGTTCATCAACTCGGCGACTTCCAGCTCTGTTTCGCTTTGCCGTGAATTCCAGATGCGCACGAAGAGAAGAGTCATCACCGCCTCGCGAATCACAATGGAACCAGCTATTCCCACAGCTCCCTTCCAGCGGCCCAGCGAATAGTTCAAAAGCAATGAAACGACAGCGGTAAATCCATAGATTGCCAGCGATATGCGGCCAGCATTTCGCGCCACGGTCCGGCTCAAAAACGCGGCATTCAGAAAGATAAACGGAAGAGCGAGCATCATCAGGGCGCCCGGCAGGATCGCTCCTTCGTAGTTTCTTCCAAAAACAAACAGGATGGCGGGACGCGCCAAAAGAGCAGAAACGAGCGAGGCCGGAACCGCAAAAATGAGTACGAGCTTGAGGCATTTACGAAAATAGGAATCGAATGCTTCGCGGTCGTGTGACAAAGTTCCTAAATCCGATAGCAGCACGCCACTGAACAGCCACGCGATCACGTACCCAAAAACCAATGCGGTATTTGAGGCCGCGAATGTCCCTACCTCTTCGCGAGAAGCAATCATAGACAGCACGACAACATCGCCGCGCAGCATCAGGGTAGAAAACGTGTAGGTTAGCCCGACAGGAGTGGAACGCCTGATCATGTGCCAACACGCTGCAAGAGAGGTGACGGAACGGCGCAAACCGAGTTTTGACAAAACGCCGCAAGTCAGTAGAAATTCCAGCGTTTGCGCTCCCAAGAGACACCATAGAAGGACCTGCAGATTCTGGTGTCGCAGATAAATTGCCAGCACGCTAAGTATCAGCAGGAGAAAATGTACTGCTTGGATTCTCGCGATCTGCTTTGTATTGTCGAGCGCCTTCAACAGTCCAGTATTCAATCGGCAGTAGGAATAGAGGAAGGTGCGAATCACTAGAATTACAGCAATTGGCCACAGGCTTTGAGAGAACCCGAGCATCCAAGCTGCCAACGCGAGGAGACCGGCTGCGACGACAGAAAGTGCGGACTTATCGATGTAGAGTGCAGTCGCAATGTCACTGAGGGATTCCGGACGGCGGCTAACCTCGGCGATCGCGGTCAACTCTAAACCATTATCGCCAAGTCGTTCCGCCAACGTCGCCGCTGCAATTATCGCCGCGTAGATGCCGAGCACACTTACTCCATAGACACGGCCAATCAAAACAGCGACCGCCGCATTGGCGACTCGAAGCAGTAGCTCGCCGCCAACAACGTTGACTAAATTCTTCCTCATTCGGCGAATTTGATTCATGAGGATACTTGCTCCTGGTCCTGGGAGACGCCGTGTTCTCTTGTGTCGTGTTTCGGTTCCGCACCGGACTCTTCCTGGGAACGAGCAAAAATCCTTCTGGTTCGCGTACTAATAGAAGTTCCCTGTTGCACCACAAACTCCAGTTGTGGTCTTACGCTGCTTGCCATGCGCTGGACCAACAGCTTTCCATGATCTTGTGGGTCTATCCGCTCCCAGCCGTCCGTACCAGCAACCCAGCCGGCTCCGATGACCATAGCCAAAAATCCCCCGAGCACGGCCAGTAGTATTCGCGGAGGAAAAACCTTCTTTTCGGGAACCTCCGGAGGATCTAACACCTTAACGCTCGGTACTTCTTTCGCTTCCTCTACCTTTGCGATCTCATATTGCTGGGTAAGCGTTTCGAAAACGGTCTCTTCCACCTTCGTTCGTCGATAAAGGTCCGCATAGGTGACACCAAGGAGCGGAAGCTGGCGGATCGATGGATAAGGCTCGCCGTCTTTCGAAGCACTCCCCGATCCGAGTTCTGCTTTTCCGTCCATTTTCACGATTTGACGACGAAGTTCGTCAATGCGGGCTTGTGTTGCACGCACGCGTATATTCTGGTCCGTGTAGATCTGGCGGAGTCCTTGCAACTCCGTTTGCGCAGCGATGAGTTGACCTTCGAGGATCGCGGCGGCTTCCACCATGGCCTTGCCTTGTTCCTTGATATCGATCGCCGCGTTTTTGCTTGCGAATTGACTGAAGTCTTTTTCCGCAGCCTCTAACTCCGTTTTTACTTGGCCGAGGCGATCCTCCAGGAACACGCGCTCCCGATGTGCAGAAGATGTGTTGAGTAGCGTTACCACGTAGTTCAACTGGGCAACATATTCCTCGGCTAGACTGGTGGCTCGCTTGGGGTCATGGTCGGTCACCTGGATGGTAAGAATTCCGCTCTTTCGATCGATGGAAATGTCGGTCCGACGGGAGAGCTCTTTTCTCGCATCAATCCACCGCCGTTCCCCGTAAACATGGCGCAAATTAAACTTGGTAATCAGTTCGTTCTGGATTGTTCGGCTCTCCAGGACGCCAGCGAACAGATCGGCGGAAGTATTCATGCCGAGAAGGTTGCCTCCAAGAGATCCGATCGCGCCTCCCATCTTTCCCACAATGCCGGTGAGCATCGCCATGCCCTGTCCGGCCGGTGGATCCGGGGGCATCAATCGCGCGGTAGAAGCAAAACGAGCAGGGATCAGAAAAGCGATGAACAACCCTATGACGGTTCCATAGGCTGCGAACTTGCCAAGCAGTTTGCGGTGATCCCACAGATGGCCGATGCGCGCAATTTTTCTCTCGCGATTCTCCAATTGATCTTGCTGCAGGCGATGCGCCAGCAACTGATCAATGTCCAGCGCGCGCAAGACCTCCGGCGCGGTGTTGGCTGAAGTCGAGCTCATGGTAATTGGCTCCCGAAAGCTGAATTTTCATGCGCGTTTTCCGAGGCCGCGGAACCACGACCTGCCCGATGTCCCCACTGCGGCAGAAAGCCGAGTTCAATCGATGCGACCACATTGTTTCTCGAACCTTGGAAAAGCAGGGGGAAGGAAGAGATATGTTCGACCTGGAGAAGGCCTCTTAAATAGACCCCGGATGGCCTGGTTACGGAATAACTTGCCTGGAAGTCCTGCCATTTTCCTCCACCGGGCACAAAATCGGAAAGCACCCGGCTCTGCTTCCAGGAAAAATCCAGAGTTTGGCGCGGGGAAGCCCAATAGCGGATCCAGGCCTGCAGAGTTACCCCTTCGCGGCCGACAGTATTCCCCATTAAATCGCCGTTGTTCGTGTACCCATCCGTGTACTGGAGATTCCAGTAGTTCAGGGCACCATGACTCTGAAAAGACGCACGCCCCGGAGTTGTGGATGACGTCCATTCCGCATGCAGGTCCCACTTGGGAAGGAAGGGCAAGCGCGGAAAGTAAAAACCCGGGCGAAGCACGCTCTTGCTCAAATTTTGCAAAGGAATCGGATCATCGTCGTCTTCCAGCTCCCCGTAGAAGGTGACTCTGTCGTGCATTCCGGGTAGACGCCACGTCCAATCGACGGCGGTGCGTGAATCGCCGGGCACACTGTTCTGTTGCGAATCAACGCGTCCGAACAGGCTATAAAAAAACTGTTTGGAGGTGAGTGGATGAGACGTTAGAGGATCATTGAAGCCACCGATCATGCTGGTGCGGCTATATGCAAATTCCAGCGAACGAAATGGCTTGAATGCGATTTTCTGGCCGTAAATCCAAGGCTGGGAACGTCCTTGATGTCCCTCGAGTCGTCCGTAAAACTGCTCGGTATGGAACGGACCAAGAATTTTGGACAAGCCGGGAATCAGGGTCGGATGTTCCGGAGAAATACGAAGCATAGGAAAAGGGCCAGCGTTATCACTCAGGAGGAGTGAACCTCCAATTCCTGGTCCCCACGAAAGGGATTGATTGCCAAAAGTAAACTGCCAGCCCCCAAAATTAATTCCGGCGTAGGCATCGAGAAGTTGGAAGCGATTGATCGCAGAGAACGGGGCCGACGCAGGAACAGGAACTTTGTCTCGATCTGCAATGAACTGGCGAACCGGAAGGGATAGGGCGGGTGCAGACGGAGAGTGCTGATATTCCCCACCGATGTAGAAAAACAGGCTTCCATAAGTCGCACTTACCGATCCGCCTGCAATGAAATTAGTGCCTTGGCGAAACGGACGGCCGAAATCGTAGCCAATGGTCTGGCCGAAATGATACCCATCGTTGAGTACGGTGCCGCTGGCGCTCAGAACCCGCGAGTAAACCGACTCGACCGCTAACGAACTGTTTGGGCCTGTGAAGGTTGCTTCCTCGCGGGCAAACTCGTGATGCAAATCTTGGACCAGAGCAGTCACTTCGGAGTTCGTAGGAAGGATTCCGGGGGCTGGGTTGGTCAGCTGTTGGTCGATTTCCAAAAGGAGATGCGCGCATTCTTCTCTCGACCACGGTCTTGCGTCTTCGAAGCTCTGCCAGACGAGCCCCAGCGCGGCAAGCCGATCAAACGCTGGGTAAACCCAACTGTCCAGCGGGACGTATGTCGATCCCGGATGTTCTGCGGGTCCTGACTCCCGTTCACGAAATAGGTCCCCAAGTGGATTCCACGCCGCACCGCCGAGTTCGGGATTGTGACGTTTGCGATAGACATACTCCGAAACCAGCCATCCCAATCCGCTTCCGATCAGCACATCGGAAGGAAAATGCTGCCGGCTGCTTACGCTGGTAATGCTGACGGTGGACGCCAAACCGTAAGCTAACAATTTGGGTAGGGTACCGTGATATTCGTGGGCCAGAATTCCCGCCGCGGCCCAAGCTGCTGCAGAATGACTTGACGGAAACGACGTTCCGCCCTGAAAGAAATTACCTTGCCCATTCCCTTGGAGCGGCCGCTCTCGCGATGTGACCAGGCTGATACTTTGCGCGACAGTCAGGGAATCGACTACGGCTTCGATCGCGAGGAGCCCGGTTTCTCGCTCCCGTGGATCGTGAGTGTGAAGACTCCATAGATAAAGCCCTCCCGAAGCCGCGCCCAGCGCTCCGACGCCGGCGTTGCGGATGCTGTTGGAAGTGGACAGCGCGTGGGCACTGCCAGGAAGCGCTTTGCTGAGACTGGCGTCAGTGAGAATCGCTCCCGTGGTAATACCCGTCAGTGGCACCAACCATTCCGCGTCTGAGAGGCGCAGATCGAGCGGACTGAGCCAGATTTGCTTCTGGTCCTCAAACACATGACTGACTGTGTCGCCCAGGTCGGAGCGCAGACGACTCCTCTTGGAAGGCTGCCCTGGGCGCGCGCGTGCCGGCTGTTTCGCGGTGGGACTCTCGATGTTGGAAGTTTCCGGGAGGTACCTAGCGCCTTGACTCTCGCCCTGTTGAGGCATAGCACCACAAACCTCCACGCCACCAATCGTCATATTCACGATCAACAAATAGCGCGCCAATGTAGTCCCTTTCATTGCCTCAAAGGTTTCTCTTACGGCTTCAGGTACGCGATTGCCAGTGCGACCGATGTCGCCACCTGCGCTGATTGCATCAGCGGCATGAGGTTTCGAGTTCCGACCTTGGGCGCCTTCTCCGGTACGACAATCACGTCGCCTGCCATCAAGGTTGCGTCCATTGGATTTCCGGACCACATGCCGCGATTATTTTTTGCAGCCAGCACCGAGCCGTCTGCACGTATCACAAAGGCGGCTTTCTTGTCCGCCAATTCTGTGAACCCTCCAGCCTGCCCGAGGTACCAATTCGCGCTTCTTCCTGGCACGTAGCCGACCGCCGTGCCATTGAAGACTTGCCCTTGAACGACAACGTAGTTGGGTTTCTTGGGCACCAGAATTACGTCACCACTGCGAAGCGGCGTTTCTCCCGCCGACTTTTCAAAGGATTTGTCGTCGAGCGTACCCTGCAGAACAACCCGACCAACTGGCAAATGTGTTTCCAATTGCGTGAGAGCAGTTTCACTTTGTGCGATTGCCGTGAGTTTCAGATTCTTTTGGTCCGCATCATTTTCTGGAAGCGCCTTCAATTCCACTCGCTCCGCTTTCAGACGCGCTATCAATTCTTCGTGCGATTTCATTTCGAAGTCGCGGACTTCGCGCCGCGTCAGCACTGTTCCATACGGATACGCCTGCGATGTGAAGCCGCCGGCTTTCTCTAGCACAGAACCGAGTGACTCTCCCGGGCGAATTCCATACGTTCCCGGATGTTGCACTTCACCGCGAAGAGTGACGCTAGCCCCAAGGTCGTGCCAACTTTGGTTTTCTCGAATCGTCAGGACGTCGCCGTTGGCCAGAACCCGATTCTCGTTATCGTGCCCGGTCATCACCGCCGTAAGGTTCACGTTCACACTTTCAACTCCAGCTGGGCCAGTCTTATCGCCCTCGTGATGAGTGAGGATCGCATTTTGAGAGTCCGCGCTTGGTTTGAGTCCGCCCGCCAGGTGTAGCAGGTCTTCCACATGCATTCCGGAGCTCAGTGGGTAACGCCCCGGATTCGGAACGTCACCCTCGACGTAGACAGCAGCAGGTTCCACGTTGCTGGTGTTGCGATGGATCACAATTCGATCGTTCGGCTGGAGCATTGGATTTTCTGTAGAATTCCCCGACAGCGCTTCTGCCACATTTGCGCTAAGGATTTTCATTGCGCCATCTTTGCCGCTGCGAATGATCTGCGCCGAATCCATGGCAGCCTCGGGAGTGACACCGCCGGAGAGGTAGATCGCATCTCGGAGATGGATCTGGCCAGAAGTCGTGTACTGTCCAGGTTTGCGCACTTCGCCGTCGACCCAAATTTCTGGAGCAGGTTCGAAATCGTACCGGCTGAAGATCCGAATGGTATCGAGCGGCTTGAGTTTCGGGGCGCCGTTTGGATTTGAGAGCGCCGCAGTCAGATCAAAACTTTTTACACTGGGACGAAAATCCGGTGGATCTAGGCGGATAATCTCAGCGTATTTCCCGGCCGGCTCCGGCAAAAGATCAGAGTAGGAGGTAATCAGGTCTCTGACAGTCATGCCCTCTTTGTAGGAATAGCGGCCCGGACGCAGTACGTGCCCCTGCAGGTAAATGGCTTGCTCGTTGTAGGGTGCTATCGGGAAGATGTGAATTCGATCGCCGTCCTGAATCTGGAAGGTGCGAAGCTGCGATTCATTGGCTTCGGTGCTTTCGTTTCCGGACAGGTCCAGACTGAACATCGTGCGATTTTCATGGGCAACTAGCCGCTCTACTTCCACGTGTTTCAGCGATGCAGCCGGCAGGACTCCCCCCGCGAGATCCAGTGCGTCCTCCAAGGACGTATTTCCGCGAAGCTCGTAAATTGCCGGGCGGCGCACCATTCCCTCAATGGTTACTTGCGGGCCGACGGGCGGCACAAGCAGCGAATCACCATTTTCCAGGCGCTTCTGGTCAGACCCGACACCCCGCAATAACAAATCGTAGGCATCAACCACTTCGATCAGCTGCTTTCCCCGATAGTGTTTTATCGAACGCAGCGAGCCGCGCTTGGTCAGGCCTCCTGCCGCTACGAGTGCATTCAGCGGACTCGAAAGCGAACTCACGTCATAGGCGCCGGGGTCGGATACTTCGCCGACTACATAGACTCGCACCGTTCGTAGCCGCGACAGGGATACGTCCGTGGACACACCTCGCAGTTGCGTCCGCATCAATTCCTGCACTGTAAGCTGCACGTCGCCGAGTGTTTTGCCGCTCACCAGGATGGGCCCGTATTCGGGCAGTGAGATTCGGCCTTCGGAGTCCACTGTGCGCTGCAATCGTTGCGAGACGCCGCCCCACAAGTCGATCGCCAGTCCATCGCCGGGTCCGACGACATAATCCGGCCCTACCGGTAGATCCATGGGAATCGCGTCAGTATCGCGAGCGTTTTCGGTCAGTATATCTACACCGAACCGCTCCGGCGCACGATCATGCGCGGACACCTGAACGTAAAGGTCGACGAGGGATGGAACATCCGAATAGGGGTTAGATTTGTGGAGAATCGTCGGTTGCGAGGAATCTCCCTTCGAATAGTTCGGCAAGGATCGGCGGCTCCTCGAAGCAACCGACTCATTCCTATCGTTTGATCGTTCCGCGAGAGAACTGGACCTGCTCAGGTTTTCGTCTGTATACGCACGGTTGTTGCTGGAGTTCTCCAGAAAGCGCTGCAGTAAATCCGGAGAAGAGGAAAGGCCCGAAGGATCGCGCGAAGCATTCATCGCCATGCGAAGCGCGTCGCTGCCGTTAACACCATCGCTGCCCAGCGAGATTCCTCCGTTCGAAAGTCTCGTTTGCATGAGAGGTGAGCCACTCATCTGTGGATTTGGTGTGACATAAGGCGCGATATCAGGTGAACCTCCGGGCAAGTCGCGGTTTGGAGCTGTCCGGGAATCGTCCCGAGAACGCCTTGGCGCGGGCTCGCGGCAATTGCCGTCGTTCCGGGCGTCGCATTTTCCCGTGTTCGCTAATTCGGTCGAGTCCTCTCCGCGTTTTTGAAGTTGCATAGATTCCGCATCTTCCTGCGCTTCAATCTGCACAATTCGTCGCGCGCGTTCCTTGAGCACCAGATCTTGCTGCTTGGCCATTTCGGAGTCGGGATTCACGTTTGGAAGCAAATAGCCGTACCGCTGAAGCAGTCGCGTAGCGGTAGCGCGAAGTGCTGCATCTTCATCCAGTCGCTCGAAAATGGCTTGCTCGGTGAGGTCCGAATCTTCTACCAGTTGGCCCTTTGAAATCGCATCCTTCTCTACGACGCGCTCTAACTCCACCAGCAGCCCGGGATCCTTTGTCAGCACTGCTCGAATTTGCTCTGCCGGAGCTGCCACACGGCTTCTTGTTCCCGGATCCTGATCCGCCCGGGGCTGCTGCACGTACTCTGAAGGAGCATGCACCGTTTGCACCGTTTGATCTCCGGGCCGTGCCGACGGTGTTTGTGCACTTGCAAGCGCGCACCAAATTGATGTTGTGGCTAAAGCGATTGTCCGAAAGTTCATCAACTTCGCTAAGTGTCTGTTCCAGACCGCCTCTCTCATAACTGTGCTCTTCCCGATTCAGCGGATTGGTGGACGACGCTCAAAAGGCCCGCCACTGAGGACTCGATATCCGTGCAATGAATGTCGAACGATGCCCAGAAATAAAGCGTGCGATCCTTGCGCGGTGCCACAGCGACGATGCGAAGCGCCGGGTGCGCGCGAAGAACCTGGTCGCAGATCGGCGGCCTTTGTTCGCCTTCATCCAGGGCGATCACCAACAAATTGGGACGTGTCGCTTGCACCGCGGCTACGATTTCCTTCTCGTCGGAGACCTCGCCAACAATTTCAATACCCGGCTGATCCGCCAGGGCAGCCAGGGTCACTTCTCGCATGAGCTTGGGCCGATTGGCCACGAGAACGCGCGTCGTTTTTTCCATCGGAATCTCCTCGCATGCCGAGCGTGCCGTGGAACTCGTTTGCAAAACAGGACCCATTGATGTGAAACGAGGGTGCTAATTCGCTCTAAGTTTAGAGTTCTAATTCGGACTACTCGCGCCTGTTGGTAAACGCCGCTGCTGACGAGCTAGCACGAAGATGACGTGGCTTTGACTTTTTCGTGACAATTCGCCCGCCAGGAACATTTAGTCTCGGAAATGTCTCACCGGTTTGTTTGCAATTGCAGCGTTGCACCGGATGCAGGCAATAGCCTGAGTGGCTGCGTAAATCGCAGTTCAAGGAAGGGTGAGGAGATGAATCGGTTTTTCCAACTATGCTTCCTGATTATTGGCATGGCGTCTGGGCTTTATGCTCAGTCCGACGCGCCTAATGTCCCCATCTTCTCCGGCGCTATCGCCTTTCAAGGCTCAACGACCGGCGGCGCGAGTTCGTTCACTCCGATCATTGTTCCGGTTTTCGTCGCACCATTAGGAGACCATTGGCTCATCGAGTCTCGCGGCGAGATCCAAGGATTTATTGCGCGGGACAATGGCACCACCGGGCCCTACAGTGGCCATTTCTTCGCATCCTTTGACTATCTTCAACTCGACTACATAGCTAATCCGCACCTGACCATTACCGTGGGCAGGTTCCTCACGCCTTTTAACATCTATAACGAGCGATTCCCGTTGTGGATCGCGAATCTGGTGAACGCGCCAATTATCTTTACCATTGGCACTCGCACTTCCGCTTCCAGCAACGGAGGCATGCTCCGCGGCGTCGCCGTTACCCGACCAAAATGGAATCTGACCTACGCGGCTTACGCTTCGACCTCAACGACAACGGAGAATCTGCAGTCCGGCAGGGCTGCGGGTGGCAGGGCTGGCCTTTTCCTCCCCCAAGCTGGCTTGGAAGTAGGTGCGTCCTATCAAAGATTTCTGGAAAACGGCAATTCCAATATTCCTGGCATGTATTTCGCCTGGCAACCGCCGCAAATTCCGTTGGATGTACGCGCGGAATACGCTCATTCCCCAGGCGGTCAAGGCTACTGGCTTGAAGGCGCCTATCACTTGGCGTCAACCCGAGACCAGGACACCTGGTTGAGTCGCCTCCAGGTAGTCGGGAGAGTGCAGCAGTATTTCAAGGGCAATCCCACACCCGCGGACGCGTTACCCGCGACCAATGTGAATCAATTTGATTTCGGTTTGAATTACTACCTCCCCCACAACGTGCGGCTCAACGGCAGTTACGGCAGAGAGTTCAGTTCCGCGGGTAACGCCAATATCTGGAATTTCGAGATCGTCCATCGATTCCTGTTTCCCGCATGGCCCGGAGGACACCAATGAAAACACTTTTGCTGACGCTTCTCCTAATTCAGTTGTCGGGAAATTCGCT
>DASXBH010000293.1:0-4244 GCA_036491775.1 Candidatus Acidiferrum sp. | reverse complement strand
AATGCCCCAGCGCTTGCTGATTAAAGGTGTTTCGAGTTTGTTGCGTTCATGGAGCGCGCCGGAAATTACCCCTACGGGTTGTGGATGCTTGCCCTTGTCGATTTCCTCGATGATGCGATCGAACTTCAGCGGAGTGAGATTCTCGTAGAAATCGTAATTGATCTGGACGGCGGGTGCGCCGGTGCAGGCGCCTATGCATTCGACTTCTTCCAGTGAGAACGCTCCATCTTTGGTGGTCTGCTTGTTGCCGATTTCCAAGCGCTTTTTGGCGTGGTCCAAGAGTTCGTAGCCGCCCCGCAGCATGCAGGCGACGTTGGTGCAGACTTGCACGTGATGCTTTCCGGCAGGCTTGCGGCGCAGCATGGAGTAATACTCGAGAGTTTCTTCGACCTGCACGGTGCGCAGATCGAGGCGCTGGGCAATTTCGGCGATCAGTTCATCGTTGATGTAGCCGAACTCGTCTTGCGCGTACATCATCATGGGGATGAGCGCGCTTCGCTTCACGGGATAGGCGTTTTGCAGCTTGTCGAATCTGGCAGCGAGTTTTGGGGAAAGTTGCATGGGTCGTTGTTACCTGTCCACTTCTCCGAGCACAATGTCGATGGTGCCGATGCTGGCTACAACGTCGGCTAAGAGTTGGCCCTGAACCATAAAAGGCAGCGCCTGCAAATTTACAAAGGATGGCCCGCGGAAATGTACGCGCAGCGGTTTGGGTGAGCCATCGCTGGCGACGAAGCAGCCAAGTTCGCCGCGCGGCGATTCGACGGCGGCGTAGGCCTCGCCCGGCGCTGGCGAAAAGCCCTCAGTGAAAATCTTGAAATGGTAGATGAGAGCTTCCATCTCGGTCTTCATTTTTTCGCGCTGCGGAGGAATGATTCCGGGCGCTTCGGCTTTGTAGGCGCCTTGGTCGGTGATCTTGGCCATGGCCTGGCGAACAAGTTTCACGCTCTCGCGCATTTCGGCAACGCGAACCATATAACGGGCGTAGCAGTCGGATTCGGTGCGGGTGGGGACGTCGAACTCAAATTCCTCGTAGGAAGAGTAGGGAAACATTTTGCGATTGTCGTAGGCCACGCCGGCGGCGCGCAGGCCTGGGCCGGTGGTGCTGAGGGCAATGAGTTGTTCGGCGGGCAAATAGCCAACGCCTTCGAGGCGGCCCTTCCAGATGCGATTCTCGGTAAGCAGGGCTTCGTATTCATCGATGTGTGCGGGCATGGCGTCGATGAACTTCTTGACCAGTTCGCGCCAGCCGGTGGGCGGCTCGAGGGCCAGTCCCCCGATGCGGATGTAGCTGGTCATCATCCGCTGGCCGGCAAAGCGTTCGAATATTTTCAGAATTTCTTCGCGCTCGCGGAAAGCGTAAAGCATGACGGACATGGCCCCCATATCGAGCGCGTGGGTGCCCAGCCAAACCAGGTGAGACGAAATGCGTTGCAGTTCGACCATCATGACGCGGATGTATTGGGCGCGCTTGGGAACTTGGAGGTTCAGCAATTTTTCGACGGCCAGGCAATAGGCAAGATTGTTGCCTAGCGGATTCAGGTAATCGATGCGATCAGTGAGGGTGATGGCCTGGGAGTAGGTTTTATCTTCGCAGCTCTTCTCGATGCCGGTGTGGAGATAGCCGAGGTCGGGAACGGCGGTGACCACGTTTTCGCCATCGAGTTCGAGCAAAACGCGCAGCACGCCGTGGGTCGAAGGGTGTTGCGGCCCCATGTTGAGGACCATCGTTTTGGTGGTGCCGATTGCTGTGTCAACCGTTGTCATTGGTCAATGTCCATGGGCCGGAAATTAACGTTGCCCTTCTACCGGAAAATCGCGGCGAAGCGGGAACCCTTGAAAACCATCGGGCAAGAGAATGCGGCGCAAATCGGTGTGCCCTTCAAAATGAATGCCAAACAGGTCGAAGATTTCGCGCTCGAGCCAGTTGGCGCCAAGCCACACGGGCATGAGGGAATCGACAACGGGTTGCTGTCCGCTGGCATAGGTGCGCAGGCAAATGCGGCGACGCAGCGGAATGGAGACTAACTGGTAGTTAAGTTCGAAGCGCGGCTCGATAGGGAAACGGTCGACGCAGGTGGCGTCGCTGAGAAGGTTGAATTGGAGTTCAGGATGCTCTTTACAGTGCTGCGCGGTGGCGAGCAGCAGGTGTTTGGGGACGACAATAGTGGTGTCGCCACGATATTCGATGACCTGTTCCAGGGACGACGCGTTCCAGGAGCGAAGGTGTTCGACTACAACATTAGCGTTTGAGCTGACAGGCTGCGTCACGTTTCTGAGATCCTCGTTGCGGCTGCGCTATCGTTCCTTCTGAGACTTATGCCAGTCGAGCGCGCCCTTTTTCCAGAGATAGATATAGCCAACCAACAGAATTGCGACATAAAACATCATTTCCAGGAAACCAAAGACTCGAGTGTTGGCATGGCTGGCCAAATCTTTGAAGATGAAAGCCCATGGATAAAGGAAGATGGCTTCCACGTCAAAGAGAATGAACACCATGGCGACCAGGTAGAACTTCACGGAAAACGGTTCGCGGGCGTCGCCGGTGGGAGTAACGCCGCATTCGTAGGGCTGCATCTTGGCTTTATTCGGACGTCGCCAGCCGATGAAGGTGGATACCAGGATCAACGCGCCGGCCAGTCCCGCAGCAATGAGCAGGTGTATGAGTAGAGGAAAATACGCTTGTACGCCGGATGGGGTCATGGTCAACAAAGTATAATAGCGAGTGAGGCGGCGCGCGGTCAAATTTGTGGCGACGCTGTGGAATTTCATGCTGTGGAATGTCATGCGCGCCGCATCACGGCGCTGAGCGAGTGTGGTCGGGTAGGGTACGGCCGGCGGAAAGTGGATCGGACGATGATTTTCGGGCACAACACGAACGTGAAAGTGGGAGAGATGACCTTCCACGTGCAAACGGAAGATCGCGGGGAAGCCCACGGGCTGATTGATACCACCGTGTATTACCAGGGACGGGTGCTGCACCGTAGGACAAATAACTATTACGATTTGCGGCCGTTGGACGAAGATCGGATCGGGGCGCTGAAGCTGCGGCTCGATGAGCAGCATCGAGTGGTGCTGGAGGAGATGCATTCTGGGAAATTGCCGTTGGCGCTTCCGCCGGTTCCTGCGGCGCGACCGGCAGCGCCAAAAGAAATTCCGGCGGCGAAAAAGCTTCAGGTGGAATTGTTGAATCCGAAGGCCTGGCTTAACGGGAAGCATGTGTCGCTGGTCGTGGCGGTAAAAGAAGAGAATGGCGGGGCGGCGGAACACGCCACTGTAAAGGTAGAAGTGGAAGGCGCGGCATACGAGCATGTATATAGCGGCGAAGTGGGAGCGGGCGGGCAAGTGAAGATTGAGTTTGAGATGCCGCGGATTACCGCGGGCGAGGCGGCGATCTTGATTCGTGCGGAAAATGGGCACGCCGAGGGCCACTTGCGATTTGCTTTGAAAGCGAAACCGCGCGTGCCGTCGGTCTAATCAAACAGGGAAAATAGAAAGTCGAAAATAGGAAATGGAAAATCGTCGTTGGTGGTGCACGGCGATTCGGTAGTTTTGTATGCGGCGGAGGTTAGACGCCGGCCAGCAGGTGGCCCATTTTGCGCTTTTTGGTTTGGAGGTAGGCGCGGTTGGTTTTAGAAATGCGGGGCTCGCAGGGAACGCGCTCGACGACTTCAATGCCGGCGGATTCGAGTTGGCGGACTTTCTCGGGATTGTTGGAGAGCAGGCGAATGCGCTTGGCGCCGAGTTTGTGCAGGATTTTGGCGGGGAATTCGTAGTCCCGGGCGTCGGCGGCAAATCCGAGCGAAACATTAGCTTCGACGGTGTCCATGCCGCCATCTTGCAACTCGTAGGCGCGGAGCTTGTTCATCAGGCCAATGCCGCGTCCTTCCTGAGGAAGATAGAGCAGGATGCCGGAAGGAGCCTTGGCAATTTTTTCAAGAGAGAGTTCGAGTTGCGCGCGGCAATCACAACGCAGCGAGGCGAGTACGTCCCCTGTGAGGCATTGGGAATGAACGCGGACGAGCGGCGCGCTGCGTCCTTTGATGTTGCCGCGAACCAAAGCGACGGCTTCGTCTTGCGGGCCCAGGCCGCGAAAGCCAATGATGGTGAAACGCCCGTGGCGCGTGGGCAGATCGGCGTGGGCGACTGCTTCCACAGTATCTTTGCTCTGAGCGCTAATGCGCTTGGTGGATAATTTCTTAGCCATAGGAACGTTCCAGTATAACAGGGCAGGGAAGTCGGTT
>DASXBH010000292.1:0-3543 GCA_036491775.1 Candidatus Acidiferrum sp. | reverse complement strand
AATCACGAAGTCCGCTGGCCCGTGCTGATCCGGCGGCACTAATTTCGGCCGCAATCCGGTATACGCCAACTGCAAATCCGCCTCCTCCAATTCCGGCAGCAGCGTCTTCGCATCCTCCACAAACTCCGCCACGCTCATCCTACCGCGCTCGTAATTGTCCTTGCCCTCCACATACGTAGCCGTCGGCCCCAGTAACGTCGTGCCCCACAATGTTTTCGTGAAATGTAGTCCCAGCGTCAACGCGCCGGTGTGCGGCATGGGATAGACCAGGTCCCTCACCAGTTCCGAGCGCTTTCCCCGAATCTCGCAGTATTCTCCGCGCACCGGATAAATTTTCCACGGCCTCGGCCCAAGCATTCGCGCCACGTCATCGGCATACAATCCCGCCGCATTAATCACGCAGCGCGCCTCTATCGTTTCCGCTTCGGATTGCTCTTCATCCCCAATGCGCAATTCCACCTTCACCGTATTTTTATTCGGCGTCAGCGACATCACCTTGGCATGCCGCACCAGGTTCGCGCCCTGTGCCTCCGCTACTCGCGCAAACGCGTGCACCAAATCCTCCGCAATGCATATCCCCGTCGACGGCACTTCGAGTGCCATATATCCACGCACGTGCGGCTCGCGCTTCCGAATCCCTGCTGCGTCGATAATCTTCAGGCCTTCCACTCCGTTGTCTTCGCCTTTCTTCTTCAACGCCAGCAGCGCCGCCTCCTCGCTGGCATCCTTTGCCACCACAATTTTTCCCGTCGTCCGATGCGGCACGTTATGTTTCGCGCAGAACTCCTTGGTCATCACGTTTCCCGCCACGCAATGCCGCGCCTTCAATGAATTTTTGGGATAGTAAATTCCCGAGTGAATCACGCCGCTGTTCCGCGTGCTCGTGGCCATTCCCAGCTTGGGATACTGCTCCACCAAAAAAATATCCTGCCAGTCTGCAGACAGCGCGGCCGCAATTGCGCAGCCCACCACGCCCCCGCCGATGATCAGGATATTTGTCTCATCCATAGCCGTTCAGAATATCACTCGCGGCCCGCGTCTCTACGTTTCGTGGCCGATTTCGTCAAAGAACGGCTTGCAAGGCACCAACTTCGATTGCGTCCCATCATGTACCGCAAACATCGCCGTCTTCGACTCTTCGTACCCGTTCTTCCACAACGACACGCTGCCGTATTCCCCATCCTTGTTCAATGCGTAAAAATACAAATGAAACGTCCCTAATTTCTTCTTGTCATTGTTGTAGTTCCTCACCACCCGCCCCATCGCTTCCATGCATGCTTCCGTAGGCTTCATACCCTTGCGCATCATTTCCACAATGGTGTGCCCGCCAGACACCTTAATATTTTCTTCGCCCTTGCCCGTCGACCCTGCTCCTCCTACATCCCCATCCACATATAAGCCAGCCCCAATAATCGGCGAATCCCCGATGCGTCCTGGAATTTTCCACGCCAATCCCGATGTCGTCGTCGTGCCGCTCACCTCGCTCTTTGCATTCACTGCCAGGCAATTGATGGTCCCCGTTGGCGGCCGCGCAATCACTCGTTCCGCATACGCAATCTTTTCTTCATCATGATCGAAGAGCGACGCCATGTGGTCGTTCCATTCCGGGCTGTCCGTTCCCGGTCGCCAGTTAAAACTGGTCTTCGCCTTCCATGCCAACCAGATCTTCCGCGAGTGATCGGTCAGCAAATTCATTTCTTCAAAACCTTCCGCTACACCAAAACGTCGCGCCCCGTCGCCCACAATCATCACGTGATTGGTCCGTTCCATCACCGTCTTCGCCAGTTTCGCCACATTCTTGATTCGCCGCACACTGGCCACCGAACCCGCGCGTCGTGTCGGTCCATGCATGACGCTGGCGTCCAACTCCACTTCGCCTTCTTCGTTGGGCAATCCGCCGTAGCCCACCGAATCGTCGTTGGGGTCATCTTCTACAATAGTCACCGCCGCTATCGCCGCATCCAGCGTGTCCCCACCGTTCTTCAAAATCTCCATTCCTTTGGGCAGCGCATTCACTCCATTCGCCGCCGAAATCATCACCGGCACTTTCCCGCTGGGCAGAGCAGCCGTCCCGCTGCTCGAATTTCTGGCGTCCGCCGCGGGCTCGATTGATCTTCCAAACAATCTCCCCGCACCCGCTAGCGCGCTCCCTGCCAATGACGTCACAAAAAACTTACGTCGTGTCCAGCGGTCCATAGCCCATCCTCCCGGTCCGTATCACGTTCCGCGTTGCACTGTATTTGAATTGTCTGGGAAAAGAAACTCAAAGCAGCAGGATGCGTGCTCTATTCCGCGCCGCCGCCCAGCGGTAGAAAATATTGCGTGCCTTTGACGGGGTCTTTCAATCGTTCCAAAAGTTGCTGCAGGTCCGCGCTACGCTCCACAAAATCGATCTCCGACGTCTCGATCACCAGCAAGTCCGCGCCCTCATAGCGGAAAAAGAAATGTTCGTACGCCCGCGCTACCTCTTCAATGTATTCCCGCGCAATTCGCCGCTCTTCCTGCGCTTTTTTCTTGGCAATGCGGTCGCGCAGCACGTCTGGCTTGGCCTGCAAATAAATCACCAGGTCCGGTTGTGGCATATCCGCCGTTACCGCCTCGTAATACCGCTCGTACAACTTCAGTTCTTCATCATCCAGGTTCAGGTTCGCGAAGATCCTGTCTTTCTCCATCAGGAAGTCGCAAACCACCGGTCCCGGCGCGTCTCCCGCTAATCCTTCGCGCAGCCGCTTTTGCCGCTCCATCAAAAAGTACATTTGCGCGCGAAACGCCGCTCCCGGCTTTCCTTCGTAAAAGCTCCCCAGGAACGGATTGTCCTCGCAATCAAACACTCTTCGCGCATGCAGACGCTCTGCCAGGATTCGCGCCAGTGTCGACTTGCCCACACGGAGCGGTCCTTCAACAACTATAAATCGCGGTGGATGCGATCCGGATTGTGGGCTGCGCGCCCGTTTGGCTGATGAGGAGTCCGAGGCTGCCATTTTCCCCCACGTCGCTAGCGCGACGGTTTGATGCGCGCGATTATAGCAGTTCTCTCCCCGCGAATCGCCAACACCCTCCCCGCGCCGTCCGAAAACTAAAACGTCCAGGCGACCTCCCGCTAGCGGATCATCTCTGGCCCAGATTCACCTGGTGATAATCACAATTAGTATTGACTTTGTAATAATAGATGGTAAACTGGCCGTCAGGTGGCCAACTGCGCGTCGAAATTTCGTTGAAATGTGCGCTTTGGCCGTGGCCTATGTTCTTTGTAATCACCACTTCCCTAAGTGCTGATTCTAAACAACCTTAACCCTATTGGATTCAACACTTACCAAAAACAGGGGGGAGGGGGCCTGCCGCAGCCGTCATCCGCTTTTTGCCCAAAAGTACCATGCAAAATGTGACCAAAGGTCCAGTGACCCCTGTTCCTTCGTACAGTAGGCTCTTGAGTGTCGCACCCCACCAGATCCCACTCTCTGGCCCGCGACACTGAGGTGAGTCTTGCTGCTTTCCGCCATCGCTCTTTTCTGCTGTTCCGCTCTGTCCGCAGATTCATCGGCG
>DASXBH010000291.1:0-4707 GCA_036491775.1 Candidatus Acidiferrum sp. | reverse complement strand
GCACGCTTCGTGCCTAGTGGAGCGATCGCGGCAAAATCACAAATTCACGACAATCCGTTCCCTTATCACCTGTCCCCATGTCTCACTTTCGCGCCTTTTCCCACCTCTTCCGTATCTCCGCAATAAGTCCCGCCTTATCCTTCTTCATCAATTGCACCAGCGCCTCGTTCTCCGTCTTCTCATGGCCCGCCGCCCACAACACCATCTCCGTCAACACTGGTGCCAGATCAATTCCCTTCTCCGTCAATTTATAAATCTGCTTGCGCCCGTCGCTCGCATCCCGCTCCACCGTGATAATTCCGTGCGCTTCCAGGTTCCTCAATCGATCCGCCAGAATGTTCGTCGCAATCTTTTCGTACGATCCCAAAAATTCCTTGTACGTCCGGAATCCCCGCAGCATCATGTCCCGAATGATCAGCAGCGACCACCGGTCTCCCAGGATTTCCACCGACGCATTCAGCGGACACCCCGACCGGCGTTTTTCTCCCGCCGTCAAATTTCTCATGCGTTTACCTTATCATTTTTAACTTGCTTTTTGCAAGTAATGTGCGACACTCCTCCTCGTCGCGCCGTTTTTCTCGCGATCCAGCCTTCATCAATTTTCCTTGGAGGACTCCATGCAACCTAAAGAAGCGCCTGCTCCGCAAATGCAGCCATCACGATTTGAAGATTCTAAGTCCCTGCGCATTGCCGGCCTGAAACAGCGGCTCACCAACGAAACCATGAAAGATATTTCCGCTCTCTGGCAGCGGTTCATTCCCCATTTTGGCAAAGTTCCAGGACAAGTCGGCAACATCGCCTACGGACTCTGCTCCCATCTAGAGGTGAATCCGTTCAGCTTTGACTACCTCGCCGGTGTCGAAGTCTCGGGCAACTCCAAGCTGCCCGAAGGGTTCAGCCACGTCGATATTCCCGCTTTGCGCTACGCCGTTTTCCCGCACCACGACCATGTTTCCAAAATTTCACAAACCGTAGACGCCATCTGGCACCGTTGGCTTCCTTCGTCCGGATACGCACCAATCGAGGCCAATTCCGATGTGCCCTACATGTTTGAGCGTTACGGCGAAGGCTTCAATCCACAAACCGAAACCGGCGACATCGAAATTTGGATTCCGTTGCAAGCGTGAAATATCTCGCCGCCACGACTCGTATCATCAACATGCATCCGGCACGCGCTAATCGCAAAGGAACGAAGCGTTCCGCTTTAGTCAGTAAATGTTAGGAGAGAATCCAGTTAATGATGTCCGATCAACTAACGCCGGAGCAGCGCTCAAGCTCTGAGATATTTTTTGGTACGCATTCTAGTTGGGGCTTTGGCGTGGCCGTGGATACCCAGCGTAGAGGACTTTTTCCCACACCGGGCCGATTCGGCTGGACCGGAGGTTACGGCACAACCGCGTATACCGATCCTACTGAAGGAATGATTGGCATTCTTTTTGCCCAGCGCATGGTGGATTCACCGGAACCTCCGAAGGTCTTTACCGATTTTTGGACGCTGGCGTACGGAGCTTTGGAGTAGCATTGTCGCGCGCAACGACCTACGTTGTAACGCAGCGCTGCACCTTCTCAAGGCTCAAAAAGATGTTGGCTTTTACCGGCCGCGGTGATATTTGCTGCGGTCGCACCTCGAAAAGGAGAATCACTTTATGAGCGGAGTTCGGCTATTGGTCGGCACAAGGAAAGGCGCTTTCATCCTTACATCCGATGGCAAGCGCGAAAAGTGGGACGTCTCCGGTCCGCACTTTGCCGGATGGGAAATGTATCACCTTAAAGGTTCGCCCGCCGACCCGAATCGCATTTATGCATCGCAGTGCAGTGGCTGGTTCGGCCAACTGATTCAGCGCTCCAACGACGGCGGGAAAACTTGGGAGCCGGTCGGCAACAAATTCGCTTATGAAGGCACGCCCGGCACGCACAAGTGGTACGACGGCACGCAACATCCGTGGGAATTTAAACGTGTCTGGCACTTGGAGCCCTCTCCCACCGATCCTGATACGGTATACGCCGGAGTTGAAGACGCCGCGTTTTTCCGCAGTACTGATGGCGGACAAAACTGGACTGAACTGCCGGGCCTGCGCAATGTGAAAAGCGATTTGTGGCAACCCGGCGCAGGAGGCATGTGCCTGCACACCATTATTCTTGATCCCAAAAATCCCAAGCGCATTTACATCGCGATTTCCGCCGCCGGCGCGTTTCGCAGCGACGATGGCGGCAATTCCTGGGTCCCTATCAATCAGGGCCTCAAGTCTCCCTACGAACTTCCCGATCCCACCGCGACGGTGGGCCACTGCGTACATCACATCGCCATGCATCCTTCGCGCCCCGATGTTCTCTTCATGCAAAAGCATTGGGACGTGATGCGCAGCGACAATCGCGGCGACATGTGGAACGAAGTCAGCGGCAATCTTCCCACCGACTTTGGTTTCCCCATCGATGTGCACGCGCACGAACCGGAAACCATTTACGTTGTGCCCATCAAGAGCGACTCCGAGCACTTCCCACCTGACGGAAAACTTCGCGTGTATCGCAGCCGATCCGGCGGCAACGAGTGGGAAGCGCTCACCAATGGATTGCCGCAGAGCGATTGCTACGTCAACGTGTTGCGCGATGCCATGTCCGTCGATTCGCTCGACAAGTGCGGCGTCTACTTCGGCACCACCGGCGGGCAGGTTTACGGCTCCTCCAATGCCGGCGACACCTGGACGGCGATTGTGCGCGATTTGCCCGCCGTTCTTTCCGTGGAGGCGCAGACTCTGGCATGATTTGCCTTGCGCCACCTCGCGAACCTTTTGAATCGCGCGCTAGAAGTTGCGCGGAGGTCGCATCATGATTCGCGTAATACTTCCCGCGCATCTGCGCAATCTCGCAAAAGTCACCGGCGAAGTGAACCTCGACGTCGACGGCGCGCCCACGGTGCTTTCCGTGCTCGACGCACTCGAAGCGCGCTACCCGATGTTGCGCGGCACGATTCGAGACCAGATTACGTTGCAGCGCCGGCCCTTCGTGCGCTTCTTCGCGTGTCAGGAAGATCTTTCGCTCGATCCTCCGGACACCCCGCTTCCGCCGCCGATCCGCAATGGTGAAGAGCCATTCCTGATTGTTGGCGCCATGGCTGGCGGATAGCCTCCGTAGCCGAGAGCCAAGATGGCAGCTTTCAGCTAAACCCGATTTCGAGTCAACACTTACAAGTAACTTCAAATCTTGACGTAGAAAAAAGGAGCAATCATGCAAATCAATCCGTATCTCGTCTTTGATGGCCGCTGCGAGGAAGCTTTTAAATTCTACGAGCAGGCCCTGCAAGGCAAAATTGAAGCGATGATGACCCACGCCGACGCGCCGCCCGACCAGCAAGGCACGCCCGAATGGCGCAATAAGATCATGCATGCCCGCTTGGTCGTTGGCGGCCAGGTGATCATGGGTTCCGACGCGCCACCACAACACTTTGCGCGCCCGCAGGGCTTCATGATTTCTCTACAGGTGAAAGACACGGCGGAGGCCGATCGCCTTTTCAATGCGCTGTCGCAAGGCGGTCAGGTGCAAATGCCCATCCAGAAAACGTTTTGGTCGCCGCGCTTCGGGATGTGCACGGACCGCTTCGGTATTCCGTGGATGGTCAACTGCGAAGCAGCTGCCGCCTCTGCCTCATAGGGATCGCTCACTTCGTTCGAAGTGACGCGGCGGCGGTTGGTGACAGAACTCATAGTCGTTTGGCTGTTGGCTGTCGACTGCAGGCGGTCAGCTTTTCGCTGTAGCCTGTCTGGTCTCTTCAGTCCTTTCTAAGTTGGCGCGGTCCCATTTGCCGGCGTTGGCGCCTGCTTCGTAGGTGGACTGGCAGAATTGCATCAAGGTTTGCGCAGGATTGCCGGCGTTGCGGACGTCATCGTACATCAGGAAGAATTCGCCTTTTTCTTTGCTGTAAAAGGCCTTCTCGGGCTGGACGCGGGCGGCGTTGAAACCCGACGGTTCAGGCGCAGCATACGCATAAAAAGCGGCGTCTTTCACGATCTCGCCGTCGCCGGGCCAGAATCCTACGCTGATCACTTCATGCGAATACGCTTCTTTGGTGATCGGGTCGGCGTTGGGACGTTCTGGTGCCCGGCGTCCTGAAAAGCGGGTAACCGCCAAATCGAAACTGCCCCAGTAGAAATTTACCGGGCTGCACTTGCCAATAAATTTGGCGCGAAATTCCCAGAACACTTTGCTGACGCTGACCAGAACCTCCCAGTGTCGCCGCGCGAACTCAGGGTCGTAGGCTTTGTGGCTTTCGTCGACGGTGAAGCGCACCGGGCGCGGCACTTCCACCGGCATAGTCCAGACTTTTACGTCGATGCCCACAGAGTGCAATGCTTCCATCGTTTCGGTGTAAAACTGCGCGACCGTTTGCGGACGGAGGCGAAATCCACGAGTCTCTCCGGTGCTGGTGGTGATCTCGAGGCGGTGCGAGAGGAAATCAAACTGTATCTCGAATACCCCGTTTGGGTAGGGGATCGCGGACGTCGTCAGTCCGCGGGCGTTGACGTACAGCGCGGAGCCCCAGAAATGATTGATGCGCGGGGCGAACTTCAGCCGCACCTTGCCTACGATTTGCGTCCACATATGCAAGGTGGCGTAAGTGTCTTTCCAGTCGGCCAGCGGCAAAGCGGGCCAAGCCTCAATCGGTGTCATAAGGATCCCCTTTCGAGCGGAAGTATAGCGTTGGATGCGCGG
>DASXBH010000290.1:0-2541 GCA_036491775.1 Candidatus Acidiferrum sp. | reverse complement strand
CGCCATCGCTGCCACCGCCCTGGTCGTGGGGGGCATCGTTATCATGAACATTATGCTGGTGGCAGTGACCGAACGAACGCGCGAGATCGGGATACGCAAGGCGATGGGCGCCCGCCGTCAGGATATCCTGCTCCAGTTCCTGATTGAATCGAGCACGGTGGCGCTGGTAGGCGGCTTTCTGGGTGTGGTTGGTGGAGTTGTATTGGCCAAGACCGTCACCCTGCTCATCGGGATGCCCTCCTCTGTCCCCCTGTGGGCGGTTGTGGCGGCGCTGATTGTCTCCAGCAGCGTGGGCTTGTTTTTCGGAGTGTATCCCGCGAAGAGAGCGGCTCGTCTTGATCCGATTGTGGCCCTCAGGTTCGAATTGTAAGAATGGTTGGTGGAAGGAAGATTTTTATGCAAAAGCGTGACTACGGCGAAATATTGAGAATCGCGGTGGCCACGTTGCGAGACAACAAACTGCGTTCCTCGCTCACGGTATTGGGCATCGTCATTGGCGTGGTCGTGGTCATCGGAATTTCCTCCTTCGTTAGCGGCCTGAATACCAGCGTGATGGAGTCCATTGGCAGTATGGGTTCAGACCTGATCTTTGTGTTTCATATTCAGCCTTTCAGCTTTAGCCGGCCTACCGAAGAAATGCGCACTCGGAAGGTGTTGACGTTCGACGACTACGAAGCGATTAGCCAACTGCCTCATGTGAAGGCCGCAACCTGCGGATTGCGTTATCAGCGGCCAGAGTTTGGCACCGGCACCTATTCGGTGAAATATGAGGGCCGCAAGACCAAGAACACAATCTTAGAAGGCGACGTTTATACCTGGAAGGACGTTTTTGACTTGCAGCCCACCCAAGGACGATGGTTCACCCAGATGGACGAAGAACATCGTGGCGCCGTAATTGTCCTTGGAGCCGACGTAGCCGAGGAACTGTTTCCCAGTGGGAACGGAGTGGGCAAGGAAATCAACATTGATGGACAGCTGTTTACCGTCGTGGGGATTGCCGAAAAGCGCAAGAGCGCGTTTGGCGGCGGTAAGAATCCCGAAGATAACCTGGTTTTTTTCCCCTTGAGCACTTTCAGAAAGCTGCATCCGGAAATCGAGCGGACTGGCTATTGGATGAGCCTTAAAGCAACGTCTCACGCAGACATGGCCAAAGCGGAGGATGAAATCCGCGCTGTGATGCGCCGCCGCCGCAAGGTTCCTGCCCAAGACCCGGACAATTTCGCCATCTTCACCCAGGACGCGATGTCGGATCTTTGGAAGCAACTGACCGGCATGCTTTTTGTTTTCATGTTTGCCGTCTCCAGCGTGGCGCTCATGGTAGGAGGCGTGGGTGTGATGAACATCATGCTCGTTTCGGTCACCGAGCGGACGCGGGAGATCGGAGTGCGCAAGGCGATTGGCGCCCGTAAGGCCGATGTCCTTCTCCAATTTACGATCGAGGCGGTTATCCTTACAGCCATCGGCGGTGTGATCGGCGTGTTGCTGGGTACTTTCATGGTCTGGCTCCTGCCGCTGATATGGTCCACCCTGCCGGCACGCCTTTCGGTCTTTTGGATCGTCCTCGCTTTCGTTGCATCCGCCGGAGTCGGGCTGGTCTTTGGGATCTATCCGGCATGGAAGGCAGCAAACCTGGATCCTATCGAGTCGTTACGGTACGAATAAGCTGGTCCCGCGCCCACGCATGATTCATACCACCATCCGAATCTTGGAGGTCGTAGGAATCCTCGGCTGCGTCTCCAGTTCCATCTACTACTTGATTTGCTTGTGGAGCGCTTTTGTTTTTCTGCGCGAGCATGTTCCGGGGCGGGCGCCCTCGCCCGCCTCGCGACCCTTCCCGCCGGTCTCCATTCTCAAGCCGCTGAAGGGCACCGACCCTGACATCTACGAAAGCTTCCGCAGCCACTGCCTGCAGGACTATCCCGAGTACGAGATTGTTTTTGGCGTGAGCGATCCCAACGATCCCGCCGTCGCCAGCGTGCAGCTATTACAGCGCGAATTTCCTGACTGCAGGATCCGTCTGGTGGTTTGCTCGAATAAACTGGGCGCCAACGTGAAAGTCAGCAATCTGGAGCAGATGCTTCCGGCGGCCCGTTATCAGCACTTGCTGGTCAATGATAGCGACATTCGTGTCGGGAATGATTATCTCCGTCGCATCGTAGCCCCGCTGGCCGATCTGCAAGTGGGAATGGTGACATGTCTGTATCGCGGAGTCGCGGCTTCAACGCTGGGTTCGCAGTTGGAGTCCCTCGGTATCAGCACAGACTTCTGTGCAGGTGTATTAGTGGCGCGTCAACTGGAGGGAGGGTTGCGCTTCGGACTCGGCTCAACCCTCGCGTTTCGGCGAAGGGAACTGGAGAGGATGGGCGGGTTTCGCTCCGTCGTCGATTTTCTCGCCGACGATTATGAACTAGGCCGGCGGATCGCCGATCTTGGCTTGCAGGTTGTGCTCGCACATACGGTCGTTGAGACCCATCTTCCCGCCTACGACCTGCGCGGATTCTGGGCTCACCAATTGCGCTGGGCTCGTGGGGTGCGAGACTC
>DASXBH010000289.1:0-17473 GCA_036491775.1 Candidatus Acidiferrum sp. | reverse complement strand
GAATATTTCCTGCGAATAAAGTTGGCCACGGATTCGTCGGGCTCCGGGGCCTGACTCTTGCCAACAATGTCGCGCAGGATAGCCGTACGCGTGCCGCCACCCATGAGCGAAGAAAAGAGCAGGGAAGGCGGGCTCATCGGCACCAACTGCAATTTTCCGTTGATGAGAACGTAGCGGGGCGCGCGCGAATCGGCGATTACACGTTCTTCGAGGATGCCGAGATCTTCGCAGAGTGTGGTGATATAGCCATTGCCGCTAAAACTTTGCGGGCCACACTCGATGAGATAACCATCGCGCTTGACGGATTTAATGACGCCGCCAGGGCGCGAAGCTGCTTCGATGAGAAGTGTCTCGATGCCCGATTTCTGCAGATTAAAAGTGGTGCTGAGGCCAGAAATGCCTGCCCCGACGACCAGCGCCTGAACGTTATTGGCCATGACCGGTTTGCCTACAGCGTCTTCGAGAACAGCGGCCGGGCCGCGAGTTGCTGTTTTTCGAGATACGGGTCAAAGACCATGGCGAGATTGCGGATAAAAATTCTACCCAGCCAGGCGGTGCGAATTTCCTTGTCGTTCACAACAACCAGGCCATCTTCTTGCGGCATTTTGAGTTGCTCGAGTTCTGGAGCGAAATATTCGTCGAAATCGATGGCGAACTTCTTGGAGATTTCCTCTTTGACGATGACGGTGTGACACAGCAGGCGGCTAATAACTTCGCGGCGGAGAATATCGTCTTGAGAGAGTTGATAGCCGCGCATGGTGGCGACGCCGCGGTCGTTGACCGCCTTTTCCCAGGACGGGATGTCGCGATGATTCTGCGCGTAACAATCCTGAATGCCGCTAATCGCGGTGATGCCCATGCCGTATAGATCAGCGCCAGCTTTGGTGGTGTAGCCCTGGAAATTACGGTGCAAGGTGCGATTACGCTGGGAGACGGCCAGTTCGTCGTTTTCCTTGGCGAAATGGTCCATGCCGATGTACAGGTAGCCGGCTTCCAGAAACTTGAGCAGGCCACTGCGGAAAATATCGAACTTCTGCATGCCTTCGGGGAGATGCGCGACGAAGGAGCCTTGCTGTTTTTTGAGCCAAGGTACGTGCGCATAGCTGAACATAGCGATTCGGTCAGGTGAGAGACCAACGATTTGTTCGACGGTGTGCGCGAAGCTGTCGGCGGTTTGGTAGGGCAGACCGTAGATTAGGTCGACATTGATGCTGTCGAAGCCGAGTTCGCGTGCGGTGGCAATCAGATCGCGGGTCACTTCGTAGGGCTGAACGCGATGGATGGCTTTTTGTACTTCGGCCTTGAAATCCTGAATGCCCATACTGAGTCGATTGAATCCCATCTTGCGAACAGTTTCGAGATGAGCGGGGGTGGTAACGCGGGGGTCGACTTCGATGCCAATTTCTGCGTCAGGCGCGAAGGTGAAACGTTCGCGAGTATAGGTGAACAGATCTTCAATCTGCTCGGGTGAGAGATAGGTTGGAGTGCCACCACCCCAATGAAATTGGGTTACTTGGCGAGTGCGCGAGACGCCGCGGCTGATGCGATCGACCTCTTTTTTGAGTATGTCGAGGTAAGGAGGTGTGACGCTTTTATTTTTCTGGATGATGACGTTGCAGGCGCAAAAAAGGCACAGGCTCTCGCAGAAGGGCAAGTGCATGTACAGAGAGACCGGCGACTGCTTCTTGTCGGCGACGGCGATGGCTTCTTCGTACTGATCGGGACCAAACGTATCGTTCCAGACCGGCGCGGTGGGGTAGCTGGTGTAGCGCGGGCCGGGCCGGTTATAACGGGTAACAAACTTTTCGCCGACCGACAATTCGTCGTGCATTTCGCGCAACGTGGGATTCATTAATGACACGGCGTGTACCTCCTGGCGCGCTCACGAGCGCGATTGGACCGCCGGCTGTGCGTCGTGGAGCGCCGCTTGCTGACCGGTGTGAATAAATAATTGAGCATTCTCCACGGGGGTATGCTGCAGAATCCCGTGGCCGAGATTCAGAATATGTCCCAGGCCGCCAAGCTCGTTGACGATATCGAGGGTGTTTTGCCGGATTTTTTCTGCGGGTGCGAAAAGCACGGCGGGATCGAGATTGCCTTGGATGCCTACCTTCGGCCCGGCGAGCTTGCGGAGGTCCGCGAGAGGAACGCGCCAATCGACGCTGAGGACGTTCGCTCCTGCCCGCACGACGGACGTAAGCAGGTGATGAGACGCTTTGGTGTAATAGATGACCGGCACTTTCGAACCTAGACCCAAGATGATCTCTTGGACGGCTGGCAGAACAAATTCGGTGTAATCGCGCAGATGAAGTTCACCACACCATGTGTCGAAAAGTTGAACAGCAGAAACGCCCGCTGCAATTTGTGCCTTCAGGTAGAGGATCGTGGCTTGGGCGATTTTGTGGAGCAACTCGCGAAAGACCTTGGGTTCGCGGTAGAGGAAGTCTTTCACGGTCGCGAAGCCTTCTTTGGTGCGGCCTTCCACCATGTAACAGGCCAAGGTCCAAGGAGAGGCGGCGAATCCCAAAACGGGAATGTCCGGGTCGGCTTGTGCAACGGTGCGACGCAGGGCATCCATTAGGAAGCCCGTCTCGACTTCAGGGTCGAAGATATGGAGCTTTCGAACGTCGGCTTCATCGCGAACGGGTTCGGGAAGGTTCGGTCCGGCGTCGCCGAGCTCAAGAGGGAGGCCCATAGCCTCTGCTGGGATCAAAATGTCAGAGAAAATGATAATGGCGTCGACGCCCAAGCGGCGGAAGGGCTGCATGGAGACTTCGACGGCAAGTTCCGGTGTCTTGCAAACTTCGAGAAACGAATGCCTTGCGCGAATTTCGCGATATTCGGGAAGATAGCGGCCGGCCTGGCGCATCATCCAAACGGGAACACGTGGGACGGGCTCGCAACGGCACGCCCGGAGAAACAGCTCTTTACGCGACAGCTCAGAGGACGGTTTAGTCATAGCCAGTTTATGCCCTAAAGGATAACAAATCCCGGGGTTTCGTGCTGTGAGGCTTGCCACAGCATGTGCGATGCGGAGAGACTAAGCTATACTGAGGTGAAACACTACAGCGCAACCTGGGGCAGGGCGCGCTCCCGCTTCCTCCCAGATCGGCGTGGACAAGGCCGATGAATCAAACGTTCGTTCTCCTAACCGTACTCGCCTATCTCCTAAGCATGGGCTTGTACATCCGTTTCCTTTATACCGGCAAGGAAGTGACCGGGCGTCTGGCTACCTTGTTGCTGTTTTTGGGGTTAGGCGCTCATTACCTGGCGTTGCTGTTTCGCGCCCGAGCCACGCATTCCGTTCCCTACCATGACTTGCAAGGGTCGATGTCGCTGTTTGGCTGGCTGCTGGCGGTGACCTATCTGTGCCTTGAGATTTACCACCGGCAACGAACGGTGGGCGCGTTTGTGATGCCAGTGATTTTAGGGTTCTTTTTCACGGCGTATCTGATGCCGGATCATCCGGGGTCGCCAACGCAGGCGCATGGAGTCGTGTTTGCGCTGCACGTGACGCTGAGCATTCTGGCATACGCCGCGTTCGCCCTTTCCTGTGTGCTGAGTCTTATGTATCTGGCGGAGGAGCGACTGCTGCGTATGCGCAAACTCGGAGACGTTTTATGGCGGTTGCCGCCCCTGGAGTTGCTGGAGCGTATGAGCCACACCAGCGTTCTCGTGGGCCTGATTACCATCGCGGTGGGCACCGGGCTGGGATTTTTGGCGGTGGACCGGTTGCCGGGGCATAGTTCGTATTCCGATCCCAAGTACATCGTTACGTTAGTGGTGCTGTTGTTGTACGCGGCCTATCTGCAGGTGGCACGGTCGGCGACCTGGCGAGGTGCGCGAGCGTCGATGCTGTGCGTATTTAATTTTGTGTTGGTCATGCTGAGCTTCACTGTGGTGAACCTCTACTTCTCTCAGCACCATCGTTATTTTTAGGAGCGCGCGACTCGCGGCATGGAGATCGTCCTCGTCGGTCTGAATTTTCGCACTGCACCTGTGGAGGTGCGGGAGAAGGTGTCGTTTTCGACCGAACAGGCGCAGCAGGCGTCTGAACAGTTGCGGGCGCAAGGCATCCTTGAAGAAACGTTAGTGCTCTCGACCTGCAATCGGAGCGAAGTGTATGGAGTGCATCCGGGGACGGCGCGCGAATCGGCAAATGCACTTTCTGCGTTTCTGAGCACGTTCCACGCGGTCCAGCCCGACAAGCTAAATCCTTCGCTCTACCATCACTACGATCATGACGCGGTGCGGCATTTGTTCCGGGTGTCGGCGGGCCTGGAATCGATGTTACTGGGCGAAGCGGAGATTCTGGGACAGGTGCGGCAGGCTTATTTGCGGGCGCAAGAGTTGCATGTGACCGGTCCAGTGCTGAATCGTTTATTTCAGGCGGCGCTGGAAATCGGGAAGCGAGTGCGGGCGGAAACGGAATTGGGGACGCGGCCGATGGGCGTAGCGTCCGCCGGAATGAAGCTCGCTGAGCGGATTTTTGGAAAATTGAACGATCGCAGCGCGCTGGTGCTGGGCGCGGGCACGATCAGCGAACAAGTTGTTTCGCAATTGCGTGACCGCAACATTGGGCGGCTGTACCTGACGAATCGTTCGCGTGACAAGGCCGAAGAGTTTGCGACTCAATACAACGGGAAAGTCTTGGATTGGGGTGAGTGGGATTCCTCGCTGAAGCTTCCGGACATAATCGTGTCCGCGGTCGGCGTGCAGGATACGCTGCTGACCAAAGCGCAGATCGAACGAGCGATGGCGGCGCGCGGAAACAAGGCGCTGTTCATGATGGATTTGGGAATGCCGCGTAACATTGATCCGTCGGTCGCTAGCCTGTACAACGTATATCTCTACACGATGGATGATCTGACGGAGATCGTGCAACAGAATCGCAGTGCGCGGCAGAGCGAAGTGCCCAAGGCGGACGCGCTGGTGGAAGAGCATGTGGGAAAGTTTATTTCCTGGCAAGCCAGTGTGGAATTAATTGGAGTACTGGATACGTTGCGCAGTAGCCTGAAGCAACGGCGCTCCCGCTTTTTGCAGGAAAAGCTGGCCGGGATGAATCATTTCACGAGTGATGATCACGAGCAGATCGGGAAACTGATGGACGAAATGATCGAAAAGCTGTTGATCGCGCCGGCAGAGCGCTTGCGCTCGGAAAAAGAACATCGTCGCAAAATTCAGAACGTCGAAGCACTTCGGGATTTGTATCTATCCGACCGGGAGAAACCGTGAGGCCTCTGCGCATTGGCAGTCGAGGAAGCATATTGGCCCGCTGGCAAGCGGAGTTCGTCCGCAAACAACTTTTTCAGTTGACGGGCATGGAAGCAGAGATCGTCATCATTAAAACGTCGGGCGACAAGATGCAGCAGGCGCCACTGACGCAGATTGGCGGGAAGGGAATTTTTATTAAGGAATTGGAAGAAGCGCTGCTGGATGAAAGTGTCGATCTGGCGGTGCACAGCGTCAAAGATATTCCCACCGAGACGCCGTCGCGATTGTCTTTTCCAGCAGTTTGTCGTCGCGACGATGTTCGCGATTGCCTGGTTTCGAATAATGGTTTGACGCTGGCCAATTTGCGGCAGGGGGCGCGGGTAGGAACGAGCAGTCTGCGGCGGCAGGCGCAGTTGCGGCACTACCGGAAGGATTTGGATATCCGCGAATTGCGCGGGAACGTGGATACGCGGCTACGCAAAGTGGAGAGTGGCGAATACGACGCGATTGTGTTGTCGAAGGCGGGGCTAGACCGGCTTGGCTGGAGTCAAAAGATTACGGAACCTCTCTCGCCGGAGATTTCGCTGCCGGCGGTGGGTCAGGGTGCGATTGCCATTGAGTCGCGCGTGAAGGATACGGAGGCGGCGGAAATTCTTGGCAAGTTGGATGATGCGGAGACGCGGACAGCGATCATCGCGGAGCGAGCGCTGCTTTCGGCGTTGCAAGGTGGATGTCAGGTGCCGCTGGGAGCTTGGGCACGCATCGAACGCGGGGAACTGGTGATGGACGCAGTGGTCTGCTCGGTCGATGGTGTGCAATATGTGCGCGAACGTGCCACGGCGCCTCCGGATCAGGCTGCACAGCTCGGCGAGAACATGGCACGGATACTGGCGGAAGGTGGAGCGCGGAACATTTTGCAAGAGGTGATGCGTTCCCGTGGGTGAAGGCAGGCCAAATCCGCTGCAGGGGAAGCGCGTCGTGATTACGCGAGCGGCAGACCAGAGCGAATCACTGGTTGCTGGATTACAGGCGAATGGGGCGATTGCGGTGTTGGTGCCGCTGGTGGCGTTCGCTGCGCCGGATGATGTGAAACGATTGGACGACATCGTTGCGAGTGTCGGCGGATTCGACTGGATATTTCTTACGAGCCAAAACGCATTGCGGGCGCTGCAGGATTCGAGTGCGCGCCTTCACGTGGCACTGGGAGACGCCATAAAAGGGACGAGGATCGCCTCAGTTGGGCCGGCGACGGCGGAGGCTGCGCGGCAGGCGGGGGTCAGCGTGACTTATGTGGCTCGACAGCATGACGGAGTCTCGCTGGCGCGCGAATTGGCCCCGGAAGTGAAGGGGAAGAAGGTGCTACTCCCGCGGAGCGATCGTGCGAATTCGGATTTGGTGACGGTGTTAGGTCAGCTGAGAGCAGTTGTGACCGAGGTGGTTGCGTATAAGACGGTTCGGACTGACGGCGTGATGGATCGCTGGCAGGAAGTCGTGACGCGTACGCCTCCGGATGCTGTTTTGTTTTTTAGTCCTTCGGCGGTGCATCATTTGGAAGAGTTGATAGGCGGCCAGCACTTTGTCGAGCTGTCGAACAAGGTTTTGTATGCGGCAATCGGCACGGTGACGGAACGAGCCATCCGAGCCGCTGGGGTAGAGCGAGTCTTGAAAGCCGCGGATACCACAGTGTGCAGCATTATCGAGGCACTGACGGAACATTTTACTGGGGCTGGGGCAGTATTGCCCGAAGGAGTGAAACGCGGATGAGTTTTCCTACGCATCGCCCACGACGTCTTCGTCGCACTGAAGCTCTGCGAAATATGGTGCGGGAAACGCGGCTCAGCACGGCGGGTTTCATCTACCCGATGTTCGTCTGTCCGGGCAATGGAGTGCGCAACGAGATCAGCTCGATGCCGGGGATTCATCAGCAGTCGGTAGATAAAATCGTGGAAGAGTGTCGCGACGTGGAATCGCTGGGAATCCCCGGAATTATTTTATTCGGCCTGCCGGAAACAAAGGACGCGAGGGGTACAAGTTCGCTGCATTCTGATGGCGTGGTGCAGAAGGCAATCGGTGCGATTCGCAAGGCAAACTTGAAGCTGTTGGTAATCACGGATGTTTGCCTCTGTGAATACACTGATCACGGGCATTGCGGCGTACTCGATCATGGCGACGTGGCCAACGACGTCACGTTGGACATCCTGGCGGAACAAGCGCTTTCCCATGCGCGAGCTGGCGCGGACATTGTGGCTCCCTCGGACATGATGGATGGGCGGGTGGCGGCGATACGCGGCAAGCTTGACGACCACAAGTTCGAAAACATTCCGATCCTCGCATATGCCGCAAAATATTGTTCCGGCTTTTACGGGCCATTTCGCGAAGCGGCCCAATCGGCGCCGCAGTTTGGAGATCGTCGCAGCTACCAGATGGATCCGGGGAATGCGCGAGAAGCGTTGAAAGAAGTGGCGCTGGATCTGGAAGAAGGCGCGGACATGGTGATGGTCAAGCCGGCGCTGCCATACCTCGACATTATTCGCGTGGTCCGCGACGAGTTCGACGTGCCGGTGGCGGCCTACAACGTGAGCGGCGAATATTCCATGGTCAAGGCCGCAGTGCAAAAGGAATGGGTGGAAGAGAAACGAGTGGTGCTGGAGATTCTTACCGGAATTCAACGCGCCGGGGCAGACATTATATTGACGTATCACGCGAAAGACGTAGCTCGCTGGCTGAAACCTTGATTTAAGTGACCGTAAAGGTGCCTCGATGAGTGCAACACACACGCAGGTAAAGACGAACCGCAAGCGTTCTCGGGAGATTTTCGAGAAGGCCGAGAAGGTTCTAGTGGGGGGAGTGAACAGCCCGGTGCGGGCATTTCGCTCGGTTGGTGGCGAGCCGCTGATCATTGAAAAGGGGAGCGGCCAGCATCTATACGACGCCGATGGCAACGTCTTACTGGACTATGTGTGTTCTTGGGGAGCGATGTTGCTGGGGCATGCGCATCCGGCAGTTAGTGCGGCGATTGTGGAGCAGGCACAGCGGGGGACGAGTTTCGGTGTTACCACCGAGCTGGAATTAGAGCTTGCCAGCCTGATTATCAAGGCGATCCCGTTTTTGGAAAAGGTGAGATTTGTTTCCAGCGGCACCGAAGCAACGATGAGCGCGGTGCGTTTGGCCCGCGGGGTGACCAAACGCGACTTGATTGTGAAATTTGAAGGTTGCTATCACGGGCATGCTGATAGCTTTTTGTCGCAAGCAGGTTCGGGCCTGGCGACGCTGGGGATCGCAGAGTGTCCAGGGGTGCCACAGGCACTGGCGGCGTTGACGCTGAACGTGCCGTATAACGACCTGGCTGCAACGGAGCAACTATTTGCGCAGCATCCTGGCAAAATCGCAGCGGTGATTGTGGAACCGATCGCGGCAAACATGGGCGTGGTGCTGCCGGTAGACGGATTTCTGCGCGGGCTGCGGGAAATCACCAGGAAGAATGGCGCGCTGCTCATTATCGATGAGGTGATTACCGGATTTCGGTTGCACAACGGATCTGCGCAACAGTTGCTGGGAGTGCAAGGCGATCTGACGACGATGGGCAAGATTATTGGGGGCGGCGTTCCGGTTGCGGCGTATGGCGGCAGCGCGGAGTTGATGAACAATGTGGCGCCGCTGGGGCCGGTGTATCAGGCGGGAACGCTGGCTGGCAATCCATTGGCCATGAGTGCGGGCATCGCGACGTTGAAGGAATTAAGCAAGCCTGGCCTTTACGAACGAATCGATACGTTGGCCAAGAAGTTGGTGATTGGCCTGAAAAGCGGCCTTGCAAAGGCCGGAATCGCAGCGCAGGTGAACAGCATCGGTTCCTTGTCGACGATATTTTTCGCGCCGCAACCGGTGACGAACTATTCATCCGCGAAGGCTTCCGACACTAAAATGTATGCGCGATATTTCCGCGAGATGCTGGACCGAGGAATCTTCCTGGCGCCTTCGCAATTCGAAGCGGCCATCGTGTCTGCTGCGCACACCGAAGCCGACATCGACAAAACAATTTCCGCTGCCCACGAAGTTCTGCAGAGTATTGCAAGCCAGGCGTAGAGCTCATTCCACATACGAGGAGAAGTGCAGATGCACGAGGTTTTGGAACCTCCCGAAGAGGACGAAGGGCACGAAAAGAATCCGCTGGTGATGCCAGCGTCGGTCACGCTGGCAATACTTGCGGTGCTGGTAGCCATGGCCACGCTGCTGGGTCATCGCGCCAGCACGGAAGAAATTCTGTTGCAGAGCAATGCGAACGACCAGTGGGCCTATTATCAGGCCAAGAACAGCCGCTCTCATGAAATGCAAGGTGTAGCGGATATGCTGGGCACTCTCTCCGTAGTGGACAAAGAAAAAGCCGAGATGCTGCGAGAAAAGTACACCAAGGAATCGGAGCGCTACGAAAAAGAGAAGGAACAGGCCAGCGACAAGGCGAAGGAATTTGAAGAAGAGAAGGATGTGGTGGGACGGCGCGGCGATCGCTTTGATGCCGCCGAAGTGTTGTTAGAGATCGCCCTGATTATTTGTTCGCTGACGCTGCTGACCAAAAAGCGGGTGTTCTGGCTGGCGAGCATCGCTGTGGGGATCGTTGGTGTGCTGGTAGCGGCGAGCGGGTTTTTGCTCCATTAAAAACAAAACGGAATTTAAACGCTGCTCCGTGCCGCGGCAAGTTCCTGCATAAAGCTTACCCATTCGTGTAGTAACCGGGTCCCATCTGTCCTTTCGTACAGTCATACTTTCGAAACGCCGTCTCAGCCTGGGATTTACGTTAACGTCCGGGTTAGTTAGGGTTAAGTAGAGACTTCCTTTCTCAACGCTCGCAAAATCGCAGTGGCAGGACGTTTTTCGGAGGCTTCCGAACGTTTCGCCGGTCAGGTATTTGCGCTCCCGCCCGGCGCGCGAAGCGGCATTTCCATGGCAGAGAGAACCGTCACCGAGCCCGGGTTACCACTGGGGGCTCAACAGCTTGCCGCGCTAGTCGATTCCACGCGGGAACTCATCGCGATTCTTGCCTCAGACGGGTCGGTCCAATTCGCAAATTCCAGTTTCCACGCGGTTTTAGGGTATAAGCCGGAAGAATTGCTGGGTCGCAGCTTGCAGGCCATCGTGCACGCCATGGACACGGGAACGGTTCGCGAGTGCCTGAAGCAGGTTATTTCGACGCCCGGCGGCAGCTTCTCGGAGCGCTGCCGGTTCCGCTGCCGCGATGGCTCGTGGCGCTGGGTACAGGTTTCGCTGCGCAACCGGCTGGCCGATACCGGCGTGGAAGGCATTCTGGTTCACGGCAGCGATGTGACTGACCTGCAGCGCATGGAAGACGAACGGCAAGTCATTTCGGATGTGGTACACGCGCTGAATCAGACTTCGAACCTCGATCAATTACTAAATCGAATTCATCACGCACTGAAAAGAATATTGCCTGCGGAGAATTGTTTCGTGGCGCTGCATGACCCGGAGCACGACAGTTTCGAATTCCCATTTTTTGCCGATGAGTACGACGTGGCGCCTCCGCCCCAGCGGGTAGGACGCAGTTGCACCGCATACGTTTTTCGGACGGGCCGGGCGAAGCTAATTCCGCAATCGGATTTTGACCGACTGGCGGCGAGTGGGGAGGTGGAACTGGTTGGTTCGCCGTCTCCTGCTTGGCTTGGAGTGCCATTGAAGACGCCCACCGCGACCATAGGCGTGTTGGTGGTGCAGCACTATCAGAACGAACATGCCTATGGGATACGAGATTTGGAGTTTCTGGATTCGGTTGGCGGGCACATTGCGCTGGCGATTGAACGGCGCCGCGTGGAAGACGAACTCCGTAAGAACGAATCGATTCTCCGGTTGCTATTCGAGCATAGCCCGATGGCCACGTGGCTGTATGAAGTGGAATCGCTGCGATTTCTGCGGGTGAATCAGGCAGCCGTGCATCAGTATGGATATTCCGCTGCAGAGTTCGAGCACATGACGATTTTAGACATTCGGCCGAAATCGGAGCGCGACGCCGCGCAGTCGTATGTGCGTGTGCTCGATCCCGGCACTGAAGAGCACAGTATCTGGCTGCACCAGGCAAAGGACGGAAGAACGTTCGATGTCGAGTTGATTTCGCACGAATTGGCGTATGCGGGACGGCGCGTGCGGCTGGTCGTGGCGCAAGACATCAGCGAGCGCAAACATCTGGAAGGCCAGTTGCGGCAGGCACAGAAGATGGAAGCGATTGGCCGGCTGGCTGGTGGCGTGGCCCACGACTTCAACAATTTATTGATGGTCATCAAGGGCCACACCGAACTGCTGCTGAATCTTTTGCCGCCTGCTGACCAGATCACCCGAAAGATCGAGCAAATCGATCGCTCGGCTGATCGCGCTGCCACGTTAACGCGGCAATTGCTGGCTTTCAGCCGCATGCAAGTTCTGCAGCCGCAAGTGATTAATCTGAATTCCATTGTCGAGGAGATGGGCAAGCTGCTCCCGCGTTTGATCGGCGAAGATATCGAGTTGGCGATTCACGCGGCGAATGACCTGGGCCGGATTCGCGCGGATGCCAGCCAGATGGAACAGGTGCTGATGAATTTGGCGGTCAATGCCCGGGATGCCATGCCGAATGGCGGCAAATTATTAATTGAGACGCGAAATCTGGATCTGGATCAGAGCTATACGTTAAGTCATCCGCTGATGAAGCCCGGATCGTATGTGCAATTGCTTGTCACCGACAGCGGCACGGGTATGGACGCAGATACCCAGGCGCACATTTTCGAACCGTTCTTTACTACCAAGGATAAAGGCAAAGGTACGGGGTTGGGGCTCGCGACGGTTTACGGGATTATTAAGCAGAGTGGTGGATTTATCTGGGTGTACAGCGAGCTGAACAAGGGCACGTCGTTCAAAATTTATTTGCCGCGTGTGGACCAGCCAGCGGAGCATGCCATCACGCCGCGTGCGGTGACGGATATCCCAAGCGGGACGGAAACGGTGTTGCTGGCGGAAGATGAACAAGACGTACGCGAGATTGCGCGGCAGTTTTTGGAATCCGGCGGATACAAAGTGATTGAGGCCAAGGATGGCGCGGATGCGATCCGGCTGGCGGCAGAATTCCCGGGACACATAGATTTATTAGTGACGGATATGGTGATGCCGGGAATGACCGGCCAAGAGCTTGCGGTGAAGTTGCAGCGAGATCATTCCGGACTTTGCGTGGTGTTTATGTCGGGTTACAGCGAGCATGCGGCGACGGAAATGGCCGACGCCGATCCTTCAGTGCGGCTGCTGACAAAACCGTTCAGCCGATTCGCGTTTTTGCGTGCGGTGCGGGAAGTGCTGCACGGCAGAGAATAGCTGGCCCCGCGTGGACTTTTGTTCGATTCGTCATGGCTTGATTGTGGGATGTTTGCGATGCCAATCGCTTCCCGCTTGAAACGTGCGCCCCGCCTGCAGAACTGCTGCGTCATCTCCTGCGCGGCCTACGAACTGAAGACCAACCGGTAGATTCTTGTCGGTAAATCCGCAGGGCACAGAGAGTGCGGGCAAACCACACAGATTTCCGATAGCGCCGAGTGGGTCAGGAAAAGACAGCCCGGTTAATAGATTCAGCTCCAAAGGTGTGGCGGGAACCGGCTGAGAAGCCGTGACCAGAACGTCGTAAGAATCGAAGAGTTCGCTCATCTTTTTTTGCAAAATTTCGCGGATGCGTTGCGCGCTGGTGTAATCGGCAGCGGGAATGCTTTGCGCGACATAGCCCGCGACACGGCCCATCGGGTCGTTCAGTTCTTTAACGCGACCGGAGCGAATTAACTCCGAGAACGAAGATGCCGCCTCGGATTGCATGGTGATGTTTGCGGCATCTTCCCAAGGGCCTTCTGGCAAAGCCGCATCTTTCATAGTGGGAAAACGGCGCTTCATGTATTTGTGTGCGGTGTCGACGACTTTTGCAACTGAGGGATCGTAGTCTTTCCAGGCATTGGTTAGCCAGCCGATGCGGAGCGCGTGCGAGCCTAAGTCCGCGGCAGGCGAATAGGTGAACGCGGCCCTGTCCACTGGAAGAGTGCCGCGATCGAGTGGATCGTGTCCTGCAATTGCTGCGAAAATTCTGGTGCAGTCTTCGGCGGAGCGCGCCATCGGCCCAATTTTATCCATCGAGTAGGCCAAGGCCATTGCGCCGCGTCGGCTCACGCGGCCGTATGTGGGACGCAGGCCGCTAATACCGCAAAAAGCGGCAGGGCACACGATGGAGCCCCACGTTTCCGTACCAATGGCAAATCCAGCGAGCGCTGCGGCAACAATCGCACCGGAGCCAGAGGACGAACCGCAAGTCCAACATTTGGTGTCCCAGGGATTTTTGGCTTCACCTTGCAGGGAAGCCGACGCGTACATGTAGCCCATGCCACCGGCCAGTTCGATCATCGACGCTTTGCCGATGAGAATCGCACCGACGTTGGTGAGGTGCTCAATGACCGTTGCAGTGTAGTCGAAGACCTGATCGGCGTAAGGCTTCGCTCCCCACGTGGTGGGAATGCCTTTAACGGTCAACAGATCTTTTGCTGCGTAAGGAATACCGTGCAGCGGGCCGCGGTAGTGTCCGCGCTGAATTTCTTTTTCAGCGGCGTGAGCCTGCTCAAGAGCCAGGTCCCGAGTTAGTCGCGCGTACGCATTGAAACGAGGCCCCAAAGTTTCACTTCGCTGGAGATAACTCTCCGTGAGTTCGACTGGGGAAAGCTGCTTGGACTGAATCTTTTTTGCGAGTTCGCCAACCGTTTCGAACAGAACTGAGTCCTTCAGCATTCATGGGCTCCGTCAGGACTTCTTGGATGATTCGGTGTGGATGGGCTGTGGCTTCTTTTCGCGTTCGACAAGTGGTTTCAGGTATAGTGCCGGGCCGTCGGAATTCTCGAGATGGTAGGCGCGGACCCGGTCTAAGGCAGGTTGCAAATAGATGCACAGCGTCTGGAGCATGGCCTTTTGCTCGTCGTCGAATTGATTTGCGGGCAACGTTGTTACGAACTGGAATCGGGCGTCGGCCTCGGCTTGGCTTGCGGGCGCAAGCTTAGGCAGGTTGGGCTGCTCCTGCTTCTTCGCCGCAGGGCTCTCTTGCGCGGTGGAAGGTTCCAGCGCGATGGCGGCCGGAGCGAGCGAGGCGGTGGCGGAAAGAAGGATGGCGCGGTGGGCAAAATCTCTGCGCGAGAGTTTCTTGAATTCGTTTTCGTTCATGCGCTTTGGGCTCCGAAACGTTAACGCCAGTTTTGGTGAATCCTTGGGAGGCTTCTTAATTCGGGGTGAACCGTCAACCGAGTGAATTCAGTACTGTGCTAACTGTGAGAAGCATCCGTGCCGGTAACGGACGGGGAAGCTTTAGTGATTCGACCGAGGGCCGTGAGCAGCACAGCAGGCAGGCTGAGCGGTTAGTCGACTTGAGTGAAATTTTTGAACTGAATCTCAAGGGCCTGATTGTATTGCCGCTCAATCTGCAATTCGGTTTGCAGCTTTTTCACCAGCAATTCCAGGCGGCTGATCTCGCCGCGAAGTTTGTGGACGTCTGCCGCTGCAGCCGCAGTGCGTGGTGGTTGAGGAGTTGCATTCGAAGGTGGTTGTGACGCCACAGCGCTCGACTGCTGGAAAAATGCTTCCGCAAGTGCTTTCGGCCAGACCCCGTCGGCCTGCTGCGTGTGAGCCGCCGAATCCATCTGCGGAGCTGGAGGGGCCGCCGGAGGCATCGGCGTCACGCGCGCTTGAGGAGGAGGTTGCGGTGGCGCGAAGAAACTGCTCAGAGCCGCGCTGCCGGCAGGGCGATCGGCGTGACCGTGTGTGGGCGATGATGTTGGAGATGTTCCGTTTCCGTGTCCGAGTAGATTTTTGACGCGACTGATCAATTCCTGCGGTTGAAACGGCTTGCGAACGAGTTCATCGGCCTGAACGGCAACAGCGCGATCGGCGACGCTCTTGTTCACCACACCGGACATCAGGATTACGGGAGTTTTCGCAAATTGCGGATTCTGTCGAATCTGATTGCAGACCGAGTAGCCGTCCTGGTCCGGCATAATCACATCAGTAATTACGACGTCGGGGGGCGTCTGCTCAAATTGGCCAAGCGCGGAAGCGGCGTCGGCGCAGGTAATTACATTGATGCTCTCTCGGCGGAAGGCAATCTTGATGACTTCCCGCATGGTCGCGCTGTCGTCGATGAAATAGACAGTGGGAGTGCGTTTGGTTTCGGTCTCAGTCAGTGGGGGCATGGCAATGGTCTCGCTCATGGAGCCTCCTTGTCTGCCATTTCATCGTTAGTGTCGCGAACGCTTTCATCAAACTCGCGCATCGCGTCGAGCATTAAATCGGTGGCGGAACGAAGAACGGTGCGTTGCGCTGATGCTGCGCCGTAAACGAATTTGTATACGCCGGAGCCGCACTGGACGCAGTTTTTCAAGATGTGCAGGACCGCTTCGTCGCCGAACAGCGCGCCGCACTCCGCGTGAGTGAGTTCGCCGGCATCGAAGAAGATGACCGCATCGGTTTCGCCAGCGTTGATGGTCAATGCGCCGGTTTGATGAGCCTGGCCGAGCATCTGCATTACCCCGGTGATGTCGTGATGGGTGAGGTTGCCGCTCAGGCTAGTGTCGGCCTGGCCGAGCATTTGCGTTGGCTGAAAACCATCCAGTTTGCTGATGATGATGTTCTTGACGTGGTTGGCGATGGTCGCGGGTGCGAGGTGCCGGTCAATGTAATCGTCACAGCCGGCTTGAAAGGCCTCCATCAAGGCGCGTTGACTGCCATCGCCCATGGCAATGATGGGCAGAGAATTGTTTTTGGCGTCAGCGCGAATGATCCGAGCGATTTCGAGCGCGCCCATTTCGCGCATTTTGGTGGCGCAAACGATGGCGGAAGGCGTGTCGTATTCGAGGGTGGTTAACGCGAACGAGGCCTGCGTGGAGCACGTGACCTCGAATCCTTCACGTTTCAGGGACTCGCCGAGGCGCTTCGCAAAAAGCACATTGCTGTCGATCAGCAGGATTTTGGCGGCTTTGCCGGGCATCAACATGTCTGTGCCTCCGGCGTAGCGTCCTGTAGTGTCTCAGACTCGGACTCCTGCGAAATCATGCCTGGCGTGATCGCTGCCAGATTCAGGACTTCGATAACTTCTCCGGCGTGCGACAGCCAGCCACCCACGTGCGCCGAGTCGGTAGCGGATGGAGGAGTCAAGTCTGCCTGGATCAGTTCGCAGTCGCCGCTTACCGGGAGTGCAATCCAATCGAAGGAAGTGCCTTGGCGCCGCGTGGCAATCAAATAGAAGCGACGCGCAATCAGTTTTTTGCCGATGAGCTTCTCGGCCACATCGCACACGGGAACCACGCGACCACGGCGCAGAATCACGCCATCAATTTCCGGAGTGCAATGCGCAAAGCGAAAAATGCGGCTGGGCGCGACAAGTTCGGCGACCTGATCGGCAGCAAGAGCGAAACGGCGCTCGCCTAGTCGCAGAAGTACACAAGAAAGTGTGTCGGATTGTTCCAGCCAACTCATGGCACCAATCCGGACTGCGAAGTTGTGGCTGCTGCGGCCATCGGAGTATCCGCGTCTCCGGTAACCAGATCGAGGAGCATCAATTCTTCCTGCAACAGAAAGCCGTGAGGGTTTACGACGGGCACGACATTCTGATCGAGCACCGTGAGGCCGCGATACCAGTGGCGCTCTTCGTGGCAATAGGCCGGTGGCAAAGCCTGCAGCCGGCTCATGGTGCTCATCTTCTCGATGCCATCGATAAGCAACGCAACGCGAAGATTACGGAGAAGAAAAATGAGCGAGGCCGGCGAAGGGCGCAGGCCGAAGTGAATGGCACCGTTCACCACATAAATGTTTTTATCGTTGCGGCGGATGGCGTGGCGGACCTTCGCGACGCTGCTGCCGGTGATATCGGTTTCAGCGCCGGCAAGGCTGTCGACGCTGCGGACTTCCTGGACCGACGAAGAGGAGATGGCAAAGATCTCGCTGCTGCAGCGAAACAAAATGATTTGCTCGGTGCGCGGCGCGGCGTGTTTCGGAGCATGAGCGGGCTGCATTAACGCGCTCCCACCGGTGTGATGCGGCTTAGCGCCAGAACGCGCTTTTCGATAGCAGGATAAATGTCGTCGAGGGCAAGTACTTGTTCAACCGCCCCAGTTTTGATGGCTTCGGCGGGCATGCCGAAAATTACGGAAGTGGCTTCATCTTGCGCCAACACTACACCGCCCGCGGCTTTGATAGCGCGGGCGCCACGCGATCCATC
>DASXBH010000288.1:0-7224 GCA_036491775.1 Candidatus Acidiferrum sp. | reverse complement strand
TCCAGCGCCGAGATGAAGCAGACCGGCGACCAGGTCACCATCGAGCGTCTTTTGCCTCTAGCTACTCTTGAACCGGGGAAGTATACTCTCGAGGTTAGCGCCACGGACAGCTTGTCCAAGGCGACCATATCCCGGTCGGCCGAGTTTTCGATTAAGACTGCGGCAGAACAGAAGACAGCCGCAGCTATTCCGGGGAGGTAAGCGAGCGTGAGGCACGGCGGTATTTTGTGCTTCGGTATTTTGCTCGCTGCCAGTCTGGGCGTTCTTACCACTTCTGCGCCCGCCGCCGCTCAAGCTCAGCAAAAAAATAACTCCGGCATTCTCTCTGGATTGGTTCGCGACAGCGCGGGTATCCCGCAGCTCGGCGCCACCGTGGAAGTTTCTTCGGAGACTCCGGGCATGCTGATCGCCCATCAATTCCTGACCAACACGCAAGGTCTCTTCCGCGGCGATAAATTGCAGCCTGGTCTGTACACCGTGCAAGTGACGTTGGCCGGATTCCTCCCTACCGTAGAGCGTCACGTCCGCATCTCTTCGAACCTCACCACCGTGGTTCGAATTCAGATGGAATCGGTGTTTGCTTCTCTCGAACAGTTGCGCCGCCCGCCTACTGCGGGCGTGGCTGAACCCGACGATTGGAAATGGGTGCTACGCTCCGGTTCTGGCTTGCGTCCCGTTCTTCAGTGGCACGAAGACGAAACCGACACCGCTTCATCTCTCGTTATCGACACGCCAAACCCGCGTCCGCTCGGCAGACTCGAGTTGACGGACGGCGCGCGTCGTCCTGGTTCCGTCTCCAATCTAGGCAGCGCGCCCGCCACCGCGTTCGCCTACGACCTGCGCATCGATCATTCAAATCACCTCGTTTTTGCCGGTCAGATGAGCTATGACGGCGAAAGCCCTGCTGGAGGCCTCGCCGCCACTTGGCTGCCAACCGGTTCGCTCGAAAAGGGACCGAGGAGCACCATTGTTCTCCGCGAAGCGAAGATCAGCCCAGACGGTACGATATTTCGTGGCGTGCGCCTCGATCAGGAAGGCACGCTTACGTTTGGCGATCGTTCGTTACTCCATGTAGGTGGCGAATACATTCTGCTTGGCGCGCGTTCTTCCGCCTGGAGCCTTCGCCCGCGGCTGAAGTTGGAAAATAGGCTCAGCCAAAATTGGTATCTGGACATGATCTACGCGTCCCTGCCTATTGGCGCCACCATGGATGACGTCCTCGTCTCCGAGAAGTCTGGTTTCGCCACTCCCAGCGTGCTCAGCAATGCGCTCGACCAACTGGACGATTTCCCGGCGTTGCTCTGGCATGCCGGAAAGCCGGTCCTGGAAAACGGCCGCCACGAAGAAGTTGCCGTCGAACGCCGGCTGGGCTCTCGCGGCCTGGTGCAATTCGCCACCTTCCATGACGACAGCACTCACGTCGCGCTTTTCGGTCGCGGCACCGATCTGCCTATCGGCGGCGAATATTTCCCCGATATGTACACCAACGGTTTCGCGTTTGATGGTGGTGCCTTGAGCGATTGGGGCGCACGCGCAGCGCTTCGGGAAAAAATTGGCGACGACCTGGAACTTACCGCGATTTACGCGTTCTCCGGGGCGCTGGTTCCTACCGCTAATCTCACCGAAAGCGCGTTGCGTGATGCGTTGCAGTCCGCAGGCCGTCAATCCATTGCCGCCAGCGTCGCCACCAAGCTTCCGAAGGTAAGAACCAGAGTCACCGTTGGCTATAAGTGGGTGGACGGTACCACCCTTTCTCGTGTTGACCCCTATGGCGAAAGTGCTTTTGCCATGAATCCCTTTCTCCACGTTGGGGTTCGCCAGGCATTGCCCAAATTTGCCTTGGGCCACTGGGAAGCCAACGCCGAATGCGACAATCTTCTCGCCCAAGGCTACGTGCCCATGAGCACTCGGGAGGGCCAGGTCTACCTGGTGCCCTCTTTCCGCAGCTTCCGGGGTGGGTTGAGTCTGCAATTCTAGGTGTAAAGTGCTTCTGGAAAGCTGTAGTTTACCTACCAGAAACTGGAAGTAGTGTCCGCCCCATTTAGTTGACCGCTCTATGCTATTGATTTGTCTAGGCTTAAGGCGTCAGGCATCTACTAAAGATTGGAAGGGTAGTTGCTGCACCTTACTCAAAGGAATGGGACTGTCCCAACCACGTTCATGAAGGAGACCCTGCGGGTTAGTGTAGGAGCGGTGGTACTGGCGCTGGCGACGCTGGCGGCGGTCACCTTCGCCTGGCTGAATTTCGGCCAGCGCTCCCGTTTCGACCTGGTGGACGACGGCGTGGCGTGGTCGGACAATGCCAATGGCATTGAAGCCTGGAGAGTCGCCCCCGATTCCCCCGCCTATGCTGCCGGCATTCACGCTGGCGATATCCTCATCGCCATCAACGATGTTCCAGTCCCAAGCGCGGCCAATGTAGCGCGACGCCTGTACAGGGCTGGTCTGTGGACCCAACTGCGCTACAAACTCTCTCGCAACGGCGAGGAGTTCGAAACTCGCCTCATCACCACCCCGCCTCACAAGCCCGTAACCGTGGAGATGTACCTACGCGTCGTCGGTTTGCTCTATCTCTTCATAGGGCTGTTTATTTTTATTCGCCGGTGGAATGCGCCGCGTGCGGTGCACTTTTACGTCTTCTGTCTGGTTTCGTTCATCCTCTATTCGTTTCACTACAGCGGCAAGCTCGACACGTTTGATCTGGAAGTCTATTGGTCCAGCGTTGTGGCGCGATTGCTTGCCCCCGCGCTGCTCCTTCACTTCGCTCTGGTCTTTCCGGAGCGCACCGAATCCGCTCGCAAATCACTGCTGAAATTCGCGGCCGTGTATGCGCCGGCGTTTGCATTGCTTCTCGTTCATGTTTTGGTGGCCATTAACGCTCTGGGTTTCGTGCCCACCACGCGCTCGCGTGTTGCTCTTGACCAGTTGGAACTTGGTTTCCTCGGGGCTTATTTCTTGGCCGCTGGAATCACTTTTTATCTCAGCTACCGTCGCACACGTTCCGGCGTGTTGCGCCAGCAGTTGAAGTGGCTTACCGGTGGAACTCTGGCGGGCAGCCTACCGTTCGCGGTCTTTTACGTTGTGCCGTACATCTTCGACGCTGCGTCGCAAGCCTGGATGCAATTCTCCTCGCTTAGTCTGGTGCTCATTCCTCTTTGCTTCGGCTATGCCATCATCCGCTACCGTTTGATGGACGTGGACATCATCTTCAAGCGCGGCCTCGCTTATACCGCGGCCACTGCTGCCGTTGCCGCTATCTATTTCGCGTTAGTGGCGCTCATCGCCGAAATTTTCCATACCCAAACCAGTGGGCCGGTCGCCGGCATGATTGCCATCGTCATCGCCGCCTTCCTATTCCAGCCCTTCCGCGAGGGCATTCAGGCGCGCCTCGATCGCTTCTTCTATCGCGATCGTTTGAACTATCGCCGCACTTTGATCGAATTCGGCCGCACTCTCACCAACGAAGTGCGCCTCGAGCCCATGCTCGGCTCAGTGATGGATCGCGTGTCGCAGACCCTGCTTGTCGATCGCTTGGCCATCTTCGTCGAAGATGCGCAACGCCCCGGTGAAATGCGCCTCGCGCGTTCCATGGGTGTACGCCTGACGGAACATCTTGACCTGAGTTTCATCGAGCCGACTCGCCCCGAATTCGCGCGCGGTCCGGTCTTCTTCGAATCGCCGCGCGCCGCCCGGGATGTTTCCGATTCGGTGCGTCACACGCTGGAACAGCTAGACCTGAACTATTTCATTCCGTGCCGCATCCGAGAACATACCGTCGCGGTACTCGGCTTGGGCAAGACAGTGGATGGCGACTATCTCTCCAGCGACGACGTCGAACTGGTGCAAACCATCGCCGGCTATGTGGCCATCGCTCTCGACAACTCGCAGCTTTATACCTCGCTCGAGCAAAAAGCTTTGCAAGTGGCGCGCCTCAAAGACTTCAGCGAAAACATCGTCGAATCGCTCAACGTCGGCGTGCTCGCCGTCGATCTCGATGGCACCGTGGAAGCCTGGAACACCCGCATGGAGCAAGTTTTCGGCGTTGCTCGTGTTGATGCCGTCGGCCAGCCGCTTAGCCGCCTGCTTCCTCCCGAGCTTTACCAGGAAATCGCCGTCCGCCGTGACGAAGAGCAAATCACCGGCATCTATAAGCATCGGCTGCTTCATGAGGGCCGCTCGCAAGTCATCAATGTTTCCATCACTCCGCTGGTCGGGAAGGCGGGCGAGCGCATCGGCCGCCTGCTGCTTTTTGACGATGTCACCCAGCGCGAGCGTATGGAAGAGCAGATGTCTCAGACCGAGAAACTCACTTCACTCGGCCTGCTCGCTGCTGGCGTTGCTCATGAAGTGAACACGCCGCTCGCCGTGATCTCCAATTACATTCAAATGCTGGCCAAGCAAATGCCCGAAGATGACCCGCGTCACGCCATCATCGAGAAAATCGTCAAGCAGACGTTCCGCGCCAGTGAAATCGTCAACAATCTTCTGAACTTTTCACGTACCGGCCCCAGCGCGCTGGCCGATGTCGATCTCAACCGCTTAGTCGAAGAAACGCTTTCGCTCGTCGCCCACCCGCTGAAGACCTCGCAGATTCAAGTGGTCAAGCAGCTCACCACCGGTATCCCGCCGATACGTGGTTCCGAAAATAAATTGCAGCAGGTATTCCTGAATCTCTTCTTGAACGCGCGCGACGCCATGCCCTCCGGTGGCATGTTGGAAGTGCGCACCGCGGCGCACAACGGCAGCGTCGAAGTGGAAGTCGTCGATACGGGCAACGGAATACCCCGCGAGCACATCCATAAGATTTTCGATCCATTCTTCACCACAAAGCCGGGTGGACGCGGCACCGGCCTCGGTCTCTCTGTGAGCTACGGAATCATTAAGGAACACGCGGGCAAGGTGGACGTTCGCTCAACGCCGGGTCGCGGCACTTCGTTCCATGTTGAGTTCCCTGCAGTCAGGAAAGCAGTCCATGTCTAAGGGTTCAATTCTAGTTGTCGACGACGAATCGGAAATCCGCGAGGGCCTCGAGCTTTTGCTGAAGACCGAAGGCTATCAAGTCGCTATGGCGGATACCGGGCAGTCCGGACTCTCGCGGCTAGGAGAGCGTCCGTACGACTTGCTTTTGCTCGACGTCAGCCTTCCCGATCGTAACGGAATCGAAATGTTGAAGGATATTCGCCTTCACGATCCGCATCTTCCCATCGTTTTGATCACCGCCTACGGCTCCATCGAAATGGCGCGCGCGGCATTTAAAAGTGGTGCAATGGACTACATCACTAAGCCGTGGTCCAACGACGAACTCCTGGCGCAAGTTGCGCAAGCGGTTGAAGCTCGCAAGTTGCGCGAGGAAAACGTTCAGCTCAAGCGCGCACTGAAACAGCGTTTCAATTTTCCTAATATTATCGGCAAGAGCGATAAGATGCTCACGCTCTTCGACCTCATAACCCAGGTCGCCCCGTCGCGCTCTACCGTCCTGATCAGCGGGGAAAGCGGAACCGGTAAAGAACTCATCGCCAAGGCCATTCATTCCGCATCTCCACGTGTCGATAAAGCGTTCGTCCCTGTAAACACCGGCTCCATCCCGGTCGATTTGCTCGAATCGCAGCTCTTCGGGCACGTCCGCGGTGCCTTCACCAGCGCCGTTGCTTCCAAAAAAGGACTGTTCGAAGTCGCCGACCAGGGCACCATCTTCTTCGATGAAATTGCCACCGTCAGCCCGGAGACTCAGGCGAAATTATTGCGCGTCATCCAGGAACGCGAATTCATGCGCCTGGGCGGTACCGAGCAAATTAAAGTCGATGTGCGCATCGTCGCTGCCTCCAATATCGATTTGCTTTCCCTCGTGAAAGAAGGCCGTTTCCGTGAAGATTTATATCATCGCCTCAACGTGATCCATCTTCACTTGCCTCCACTTCGCGATCGCCGCGAGGATATTCCGCTGCTGCTGCACCATTTCCTGGAGTACTTCTGCAAGGAAAACAGCAAGCCGCTGCGGAACTTCACGCCGGGCGCCATGAAGTTGCTTATGGACTACGATTGGCCCGGCAATGTTCGCGAACTCGAAAATGTTGTGGAGCGTGCCGTTGTGCTTTCCACTCAGGAGCGCGTCGACGTTGATCTCTTGCCCGACTCCGTTCGCAGCAAGGAAATCGTTCGTGGCGTGCGGCTGCAATTGTCGGAATTCTTGCCGCCGCTTCCCGGCGAAGTGGGTTCGCGTACCGCTGCCGACCATCCGAATCCGTCGCTCTTTCAGATTATCGACGAGGTCGAGCGCCGCATTATTGTGGACATGCTTGAGCGCACCGGCTGGAATCAGACCGAAGCTGCGGAGCGTTTCCTGATCCCGCTCTCCACGTTGAACCAGAAAATTAAACGCCTCGGCATCGATGTGCGCCGTCGTGGCCGCGCGGAAGAAGCGCACGCCACTTCCTTCGGCAAGTAGAGCGGCGCGTTCCGATTTGGAACTGCACACGCCGGCATCCTCTCGCCCCCGCAATTTTTCTTGCATACCCGCGCCGCTCTAGGCACATTAACCTTTGATGATTCTGCGCCTATCGGACTCCATCTCCAGAGCTCTAGGTGTGATTGCCGCGGTTTTCCTCGCCGCTGCCATCTGCTATTTCGCCGTCCGCATGGCGTTAGGCTCCATCGCCACGCAGCGCGAAAACGCCGCTTCCATGAATGCCGCCACTCGCTGGGAGCCGCGCAATTCGGAATATTGGTACCGCCTGGGCCATTTTCAGGAATTTAATCTAGAGGACCCTGATCCTGCTGGCGCCACAGCTTCTCTGCAGAAAGCTGTGCAGATCAACCCGCAATACACCGACGCTTGGCTCGACTTAGCTACCTCGCTGGAATTGGAAGGAGACACGCAGCGAGCCCAGGATGCCTATTTGCGCGCCGAGCGCAGCTACCCCAACTCCGCGGAAGTTGCGTGGCGCTACGCCAATTTCTTGCTACGAACTGGGGACCTCCCCGCTGCTTTCAGCGAACTGCACCGCGCCATCCAAGGCGATCCGCATCGCGCCGCTGCCGCATTTACCCGCGCCTATCGCGCCGATCCCAACCTTGATGAAATTCTGGAAAAGGTGATCCCGCCGATTCCCAGCGTCTATGTGGACGTAATCAGCGAAGCTACCGCCTCCCAGCGTTTGGCCTTTGCTCAGATAGTTTGGCAGCGCTTGCTCGTTCTTAAACCGCGCCTCCACGTCGGTGAATTCG
>DASXBH010000287.1:0-3536 GCA_036491775.1 Candidatus Acidiferrum sp. | reverse complement strand
GGGTATCGCCGCAGCTTGAACCGGCGTGGGCACTGAGAAGCGAGCAGAGGCGAGACGCTCCTTCAGGTATACAGATATCGGAAGTTCTGAAAAATTTTGCATTTTGCTTTCTTGACTGGCGGGTACAGTTGCGGCGTTGCCTTACTGAGAAGGCATACACGGCGACCCGAGCGCGCCAGATCTTGTTTTAAATTACGCTGAAGACAAACGGAGAAAACGTAGGGCGGGTATTCTCAAATAACAAACTAGAGGGGCCGCACAACACAGCCGCGGTATTAAGCGCAACGTCAGTATAGCACAGGACTGTGGATTTGGTCGCGCAAACATAGTTCATTTGCAAATCGGACCTTTTTGGTAACTAGCCGGACTCGCGGGTCGGCTGAAGTTCTTGCCCACACTTATTGCGACGTGTTGAGTTATTTACTCCGTTTTTGCGGCTTGCGATGATTCTTCGCAGTGAATATTGAACCGGGGGAGAGAGCTCCATCTGAGTGGCTTCGCTTCTTCCTCGACGCTGTTGAAGGAATGCGCTGCTGCTGAGCGAAATGTAGTGGGTCGCGAAGACTCTGCAACTCGCGATAATAGTAAAGGGCGCTGGGGCGTGCTTGTGGGAGGCGCAAATTCTTCAAGAATTGAATCTCGGTTTCGGTCGCGGTACCGCTCATGGCAGGATTACGGAGAAATTCTCTCAAGCCTGGCTCGGCTTTTGAGGAGGAATTGGTGGCCGTCTGTGTGAATTCGAACATAATGTGACGTTTTGCCGCAAATTGGTCGCTGAGTAGGATCTCCAGCGCAAAGGACTTCAGATCAATGTCCCAGGACTCGATTACAGGATCCAAGAACGCGGTACAGTGATCGACGGAAACGTTGAACACATCCGTGTCTAAAAACTCCAGTATGTTGGCGCGCATTTCCTCGTAAGACTGCCGGCGCAGCTTCGCGACGCGACGGACCCAAGTTTCATTTTTGAGCTCATCGCGAGCAATTCCTTTAACGACATCAAGAAGCTTCTGAGTCACCAGCCGCTCGAGTTCTCCAAAGGCCTGCTTCTCGAAGATATCGCGGATTTGAACTCGGGTGGCATAAGCGCACTTGCGAATAACGAGTTCCCGTACCTCCTTAATTAGTGGAGCGGGCGGATCGGCGAACTTCTTCTTCAGTTCTTCCCGGCGCTGGTCCCGGACCATGGCGGCCAGCTGACCCTCGGGCAGCTTCAAAAAGGCGTCCATGCGGTCGTAGAGGTCGGTGCGGTCATCGGCGGGAGGAGACTTCTTACGGGTGAGCAGTTGAGAGATGTAAGACTCGGTGACCTGGGCGGCTGCAGCCAGGTCGCGTTGCTCCAGACCTAACTCCTTTAGCCTTTGTTGGATGACGAAACAGACGTCCACGACGGTGCCTCCGAAAGTGATTAACTGCAGCGGTAAATCGATCTTAACGCAGCTTTAAAAACTTGACAATAACTGTAAAGTGGTTCATCCTCATGGAGTTACCCAAGGCTGCCTTCAGGTCTCGACGACCCTCCTGATTCGGGGACTTCCTTGGCAAGCACGTGAAGGAGAGCCTATGTTTGTTCGCAAAGTTTCGATGCGTTTGAAGGGCGATAGCGCCGCCGAATTTACCCGCAAAATGGAACAAGAGATTATCCCCCTGCTACGCCAGCAGAGCGGCTTCTTGGATGAGATGACACTGATCGCCCAGAGTGGCAAGGAAGTCTACGCATTCAGCTTCTGGGAAAACAGCGCCGATGCCGAAAACTACGAAAAGGCCAACTTTGGACATGTTACCGGGCTGCTTGCCGGGGTAATCGAAGGCGCACTGCGCATTCACACTTATATGGTAGCGAACTCCACGTTTCACAAGATGGCTGCGGCCGTCGCCGTCGCATCCTAAGATCACCTCACCCCGATTTTGATAAGTGGCGAAGCCGCTGACATTAAGGACGGCAAGCTGGATTTCTCGGAATTAGAAGAAGGTAGTAGGAAAAGGAAACGCCGATGACAAAACTCTACGTTGGGAATCTTTCTTTCGGAATGACAGATGACAGCTTGCTGCAGCTTTTCATCGGAAAAGGATATCAAGTCGCGTCGGCGCGGATCATTACCGACCGTGAAACCGGGCGCTCGCGGGGTTTCGGCTTTGTGGAGTTGGGTGCCGGCGACGATGCGACCAAGGCCATCGGCGACTTCAACGGAATGGATGTCGACGGACGGCAATTACAGGTGAACGAAGCGCGTCCGCAGGAATCTCGCGGCGGTGGTGGAGATCGCGGTGGTCGGGGCGGCGGCCGCGGTGGGTATTCGAACGATCGGGGTGGCGGCGGGCATGGCCGCGGGCGCTATTAAGTTCGCCGAACGGAGTTTGTTGGATTTTGCGTCAGCGTAGTTTTCTCGCTCTGTTGTGGAATGAGCATGTTCGCCGGCAAACCAATCTTTCAGGATAGGGAGGCTTTTTGTGGGGAATTTCTCGACAGGGCAATACATTAAACATTTTCAGTATGGTTGCGGCGTCATTACGGAATTCCGGTCGGATCGCACCACGATTGATTTTGATGCGCACGGAATCAAGATCTTTGTAACCAGCTTGATGGTAGTTGAAGCGGCGGAAGGCGTGCCGCCAAAGCGTCGAAGAGCCAAACGCGTTAAGGCGGTTGCTCCAGCGCCGACGTTGGCAGCTCCGCGATTCGTTCCTGGTGCCAAGTGAGCACCGAAGTTATCGTGCAATACCTGGGCTTCCAGGCCAAGCCGCTTTCCAGAGAGTACACATTTAATGTGCGGGGCGGAGGGGAAGAGCGCGAATATAGGCTGAATATTGCGAATGAAGCGTTCGTCTCGCACCGCGCCAGCTATCAGGATGCGCCGGGTATTTGTGCGGAGAGGTTACAGGCCGAACTGGCTGCACATTCGAATCATCCCGAGGAAACACAATACGTAATCACTAGCGCGGAATTGGACACGTTTCGCGAGGCTCGTTCACCCAAGGGCGCGCAAAAACTTTGGCAGCGCAAGCCAAAGGAAGATTTCTAGTAGCGCCAGTCAGTTTTCGAGATGGCTCGATCGCAGCAATCATTTCCATGACGGCACAAAACTCAAAAATTAAATCTGTGCCATGTCCAAACTGTCGGAGCCCGCGTACCCATAGGTCGCGGACGACCGGTTTTTTGGAATCGATCTGCCTGGCGGCTATTTTTATGAGGCCATTTCGCTGCGAGAAATGTGACTTGCGGTTTTTTCGCTGGTCGATTGGTGAGAAGCGTGGCCCGGCGCGTCCGGTGACGACGAGCTAGACTTTTAAATACTCTCTTCTTGGTGGCTGTGACACCTTTTCCACACGCCTGGTTAACCTAACAACACATGGTTGGGATACTGGTTCATGGCAGCAATCACTTCATCCTTTCCGGCCCACCACCCGATGACGCTTCTGCGGTCGCATTGGCGCGTTATTGGTCTCTAGTTCAAATTGGGAAAACGAAGCTCGCGCGTTTCGAGGCGTGGGAGATTCGCTCGAAGGAGTTTCGAGAAAATCTGGAGTGGGCGGTG
>DASXBH010000286.1:0-3657 GCA_036491775.1 Candidatus Acidiferrum sp. | reverse complement strand
AGGTTCGACTCTTTATCACAATCTCGGCAAAGATGATTTTGCCGATGTCAGCGTGCGCGCCAAGTTGATGAAACCAACTTACCCTCTCGTGAGTTGGGGAACGGCATTCTTCGACATGGACAACGACGGCTGGCTCGATCTTTTCATTGCGAATGGCCACGTCTATCCGCAAGTGGATACGATTTCCGGCGGCACGCCCTATCGCCAACCCATGCTCTTGTTCCGCAACCATCGCGACGGAACCTTCGACGATGTCTCGCAATCGCTCGCTGACATGCCGCCACAATCCAGGCGGGGCGCGGCGTTTGGCGACATCAATAACGATGGCAATGTCGATATCGTAATGCTGAATGTCGGCGAGCCGCCCTCGCTCTTGCTGAATCGTAGCGACAGTGCGAATCATCGAGTGCTGTTCAAATTGGTTGGAACGAAAAGCAACAAAGCTGCGATTGGCGCGCGCGTGATGGTGAAGTCGGGTACGCTGGCGCAGTTCAGCGAAGTGCGCGGCGGTTCAAGTTATCTTTCCCAGAACGATTTGCGGCTGCACTTCGGATTAGGGCCAAACCACAAAATGAGCGAAGTAATTGTTCGCTGGCCGAACGGCGAAACGGAAACGCTGAGAGATGTGCAGGCAGATTTTATTTACACCGTTGTCGAGGGCAAGGGCATTCAGCAGAAAGTAGGGCTGCCGGCGTTACCGCACTGAGGTCTATTTCTAGTTTTGGTTGCACACCTCCAGCCGTTCGCATGGTCTATGCGATTCCCAGTTGCTTTTGAATTTCCTCCAGAGGCACGCCCTTCGTCTCGGGCACCATCGTCTTCACCCAAATGAGTTGGAGTACCATCATGCCCGCAAAAAACAAGAAAACGTAGCCAGGCGGGAAGGCCGTGACCATCTTCGGGAAGAATGTTGTGAGCAATGCAGCGAAAATCCAGTGGGTGAAACTGCCGAGGGTCTGCCCTTCTGCTCGATGCCGATTGGGAAATATCTCAGAGATCAGCACCCATATAACGGCACCCTGGCCGATGGCATGGGCAGCGATGAAGGCGAAAATGCAAACCGGCACGATCGCTAAATGACCCGTAAAAAAAGCCCACGACACCAACCCTAAAGAAGCGATGTAACCGAACGAGCCAATATAAAGAAGTGTGCGCCGGCCGAGCCGATCAATCAGCCAGAGACCTACGAATGTGAACACAAGATTCGTAATCCCAATGCCGATGGATTGCAACAACGCGGCTTTCGCACCAAGGCCGGTGAGCTCAAATATTCGCGGAGCGAAGTATAAGATCGCATTGATACCGGAAAGTTGGTTGAAAAAAGCAACCAAGATGGCCAGCAGAATTGGTTTGCGAAGGCGCTTTGTCCAGAAGTGGCCTGACGTGACCTGCTCAGACGATGCTGCGATAATCGCATCACCCTCGGCAGCGATCTGTGCCCTCGGAGCGTCAGGTTCGATTCTCTGCAGTACTTGCAAACCCTTTTCTCGGTCGCCTTTCTTCACTAAAAGCCAACGCGGGCTCTCCGGCAGCCCCAGGCAAAAAAGTGTGTAGAGCACCGACGGGTAGGCAGCAACACCCAACATCCACCGCCAGGCATTTACGCCGATGCCTGCGAGCAAGGCATTTGAAACGAATGCCATCAGAATGCCAAAAACGATATTGAACTGGAACATGCCGGCGAGCCGTCCGCGATGCTGGGGCGGGGCGATTTCCGAGATATACATTGGCGCAACCACCGTGGAGATGCCGATCCCTAATCCGCCAATGACGCGCGCCACAATAAAAATGGCAACATTCGATGCTAAGGCTGAGCCGACTGCGCCGAGAAAGTAGAGAACTCCAATCCAAAGTAGCGTGGCTTTGCGTCCAAAGCGATCGGCAGGCCATCCGCCGAGCAAAGAACCCACAACCGTGCCATACAGGGCTGAGGCCATCGCGATGCCGTGCAGTCCGGGACTAAGACCCCAGAGCGCTTGAATTGTTTTTTCAGCGCCGGAAATAACAACGGTGTCAAAACCGAAAAGAAATCCGGCAAGCGCCGATGTGAGCGACCAGAAGAAGATGCGACCATTCATAAGTGGGTAGAGACCACTGCTTGCGAAGTGCTGTCGGTTCACTCGTTCATGGGCTTATAAGCAGCGGGAGAACTAACTGTCTTTAGTCAGCGGATATCCCTTCTCACGCCAATCGCGAATGCCGCCATCCATCGAAATTACGTTCGTATAGCCCATCTTTTGGAGATTGTCGGCGGCCAGAGCCGAGCGGAAGCCGCCGCCGCAGTAAAGAATGATTTCTTTATTTAGATCGGGGACCCGCGCTTCAATGTCGCGCTCGATGATCCCTTTCCCTAGATGAATCGCGCCCGGCAAGTGATCTTTGGCGAATTCGCTCTCCTCGCGCACATCCACTAGCGTGAACTTGCTGCCACCGTCGATCTTCTTCTTTACGTCATCCACGGTGGTTTCGCGCACGCGCGTCTTCGCATCGTTAACAATCTTCAAAAAACGAGGAGGATGTTGCTGGGCCATGAGATTCCCTTTCCTGTCGAATTGGCGATAAGTATGGTACCAAGTCGTGAGTGATGCTGCACTGATCAAAATAGACACGTTCGGCATTCCCTTCGTGAACCTTCGTGTCCTTGGCGGTTAATGGCCCTACTCATTTAGCATGAACACGTGAGAGAGAACGAAATCCGGCGGCAAACCGGCTTGGCACGCATGCTGTCGAAACTCGGCTATTGCTCGCGTTTGCGCGCCGCGGAGTTAATTCGTGCCGGACGAGTTACCTTGAGTGGAAAAATTGTCCGCAATCCAGAAATGCCGGTTTCCGGAAAAAAGAGTCAGATTGCAGTCGATGGCAAAGAAGTCGATTCACAACCAAAAATTTATCTCATGCTGAACAAGCCACGGGGCGTGGTAACCACCGCCTCGGATGAAAAGGGACGGGAGACGATTTACGACGTATTGAGCATAGGCTTCTCTACGGTGAAGAACGATCTCACTGGAGAAACTCTTCCCTGGCTCGCGCCGGTCGGTCGCCTCGATAAGGCCAGCGAGGGACTATTGTTGCTGACAAACGATTCTGAGTGGGGCGCGCGCATCGCCGCCCCGGAAACGCATCTGAATAAGACTTATCATGTGCAGGTAGGAATCGTAGCGGAAGAGGATTTTATTGAGGCACTCATTCGTGGTGTGAAAACAAAAGACGGCGAAGTGCTGCGCGCCAAGCAGGCCCACTGCCTGCGCACCGGACCCAAAAATTGCTGGCTCGAAATCGTCCTGGACGAAGGTAAGAACCGCCACATCCGCCGCATGATGGAATCGATGGGCGTCGAGGTATTGCGCCTCGTACGCGTGGAGATTGGGTCGTTACGGTTGGGCGATCTCCCGAAAGGGAAACACCGTTCTCTCACGACGGGCGAGAAGCGAATGCTGGATAGGAGCCTGCGAGACAAGACCTAATGAACGAAATACTTTGTCTTCCCGCAGTCGCGATGGCTGAGCGAATCCGAACGAAGAAAATCTCGGCAGTCGACCTCGTTGAGGCGCACTTAACGCAAATCGAAAAACTGAATCCCAAGCTCAACGCGTTTGTGCACGTCGATGCCTCGTCAGCGCGGCGAGCCGCTCAAACTGCCGAGGCCGCCGTCATGCA